>NZ_JBXVPZ010000109.1:0-24146 GCF_057961495.1 Streptomyces sp. P5F9
CCTCCGACACCGCTCCCGGCACCACCACCACCGCCGCGGCCCGGCCCCACCCCGGAGCCGTCCCCGATTCCACCGGGGCCGGAACCGGTACCGAGCCCGGAACCGGGACCGCCGCTCACCTGACGGCCGGCCTGAACCGGGTCACCCGGCACCGGCCCTGCCGTCCTGGCAGGATGCCCCCATGGAACGTGTGCTGGGAATCGGCGGATACTTCCTGCGGGCCACCGACCCGGAGGCTCTGAGCGCGTGGTACCGGGACTGTCTGGGCCTGGACCTCGACGAGCACGGGCTGTGGCAGCAGGAGGCCGGGCCGACGGTGTTCGCGGCGTTCGAGTCCGGGACCGACTACTTCGGGTCCCGGACTCAACAGACCATGCTCAATTTCCGTGTCCGCGACCTTGACGCGATGCTCGCGCAGCTGCGCGCCAAGGGCGCGGACGTCGCGGAGGAGACACAGGACATGGAGGGCGTCGGCCGCTTCGGCTGGGTCACCGATCCCGAAGGCAACCGCCTCGAACTGTGGCAGCCCGCCTGACCGCGACCCGGCTGACACCCCCTCGGCCCAGGGGACAACCCCTGGGCCGACGACCTGGCCGACGACCTGGCCGACGACCTGGCCGACGGCCTGGGGGACCTTAGGCCGTGACCTCCGACCGGTCCCCACCCCACAGCGTGTGGAACGCCCCGTCCCGGTCCACCCGGCGATACGTGTGCGCCCCGAAGAAGTCCCGCTGTCCCTGGGTGAGCGCCGCCGGCAGCCGCTCGGCGCGCAGCGCGTCGTAGTACGCGAGAGCCGCGGAGAAACCGGGCGTCGGGACGCCCTGCCGGGTGGCCGCGACGACGACCTCGCGCCAGTCGTCCTGCGCCCCCGCGATCTCCTGCGCGAACGTCTCGTCGGACAGCAGGCTCGGCAGGTCCGCGCGGGTGTCGTACGCGGCGCGGATGCGGTCGAGGAAGGCCGCGCGGATGATGCAACCGCCGCGCCAGATCGAGGAGACGGCGCCGAGGTCGACGTTCCAGTCGTACTCCTCGCTGCCCGCCGCGATCTCGTGGAAGCCCTGCGTGTACGACACGATCTTCGACGCGTACAGCGCCTGCTCGACCCGGTCCGCGAAGGCTCCCGCCTCGGACTCGCTCAGGGGTGAGGCCGTCGGACCGGCGAGACCCCGGGACGCCTCGCGCAGCGCCGCGTGGCCGGAGAGGGAGCGGGCGAAGACCGCCTCGGCGATGCCCGAGACCGGGACGCCGAGGTCGAGGGCGATCTGGACCGTCCAGCGGCCGGTGCCCTTCTGCTCCGCCTGGTCGACGACCACGTCCACGAACGGCTTGCCGGTGGCCGCGTCCACGTGGGACAGCACCTCGGCGGTGATCTCGATCAGGTAGGAGTCCAGCCGGCCCGTGTTCCAGGTGCGGAAGATGTCCGCGATCTGCGCGGGGGAGTACCCGGCGACATCGCGCAGCAGCTGGTACGCCTCGCCGATCAGCTGCATGTCGGCGTACTCGATGCCGTTGTGGACCATCTTCACGAAGTGGCCGGCGCCGTCGGGACCCACATGGGTCACGCAGGGCGCCCCGTCCTTCGCCTTCGCGGAGATCTTCTCCAGCATCGGACCGAGCGAGTCGTACGACTCCTTCGGGCCACCCGGCATGATGCTCGGCCCGTGCAGCGCGCCCTCCTCGCCGCCGGAGACGCCCATGCCGACGAAGTGGATGCCCTGCTCGCGCAGGTCGCGCTCCCGGCGCCGGGTGTCCGCGAAGTGCGCGTTGCCACCGTCGATGATCATGTCGCCCGGTTCCAGGAGCGGGGCGAACTCCTGGATCACCGCGTCCGTCGGCTCACCGGCCTTCACCATGACGACCAGGCGGCGCGGCCGCTCCAGCGCCGCCACGAAGTCCTTGGCGGTCTCCGCCGCGATGAAGTCGCCCTCGCCGCCGAACTCCGCCACCAGGTCGCGCGTGCGGGACGCGGTCCGGTTGTGCACGGCGACCGTGTAGCCGTTGCGCGCGAAGTTGCGGGCGAGGTTGCGGCCCATGACCGCGAGACCCGTGACGCCGATCTGCGCTGAAGTGCTCATTCGGTTGGCTCCTAAAGATCAGGAAGGTCCTGACATCGGTGGTACCGGTCGTGCTCGCCAGTATTGCCCCACTGACCATCCTGGCCCGCCGGTACCCCGACCGCACGTGCTGGCCGTGCGGAGTTGTCCGCCTTGCGTCGGTGTTCCACCCGGGCTCCTTCCGCGGAAACGCACGCCCAACCCCACCAGCCCCACCCGTTTCCAACTGGCATGGATTACCGGTCACTTGAGTCACAGAGCGGCCGGTTGCCGCCTTGTCATGGCCTGTTCGGGGCGCTTACTTTTGGCCCTCCTGACGCATGTGGAGGGGGATTCCCCATGGCCGTACGCGGCCGGCACCGCCGGTATCAGCCGAGCAGGATCAACCGGGCCTCGCTGCTCACGGTCACGGCGGGCGGCGCGGGCATCGCGATCCCGCTCGCGACCGTCGGCGCGGGCACCGCCCAGGCGGCCGATGTGAGCACCTGGAACAAGGTCGCCGCCTGCGAGTCCAGCGGCGACTGGAGCATCAACACCGGCAACGGGTACTACGGCGGGCTCCAGTTCACCCAGTCCACCTGGGAGGCCTACGGCGGCACGGCGTACGCGCACCGCGCGGACCAGGCCACCCGGGACCAGCAGATCGCCATAGCGGAGAAGGTGCTCAAGGGCCAGGGACCCGGTGCCTGGCCGGTGTGCTCGGTGCGCGCCGGACTCACCCGGGGCGGCGGCACCCCCGACATCCACGTCGGCGGCACCAAGACCGAGAGCACCACGGCGCACAAGGCCAAGGCCAAGGCCTCCGAGGCGCAGACCGTCGTCAAGCGGTCCGTGAAGGACGTCCAGCCGCAGACCACACCGCAGTCCCGCGCGGGCACCGCCGAGATGTACACGGTCGTCCGCGGCGACACCCTCTCCGGGATCGCCGACACCGAGCACGTGGACGGCGGCTGGCACGGGCTCTACGCCGCGAACCGCACCACTGTGGGCAGCGACCCCGACCTGATCCTGCCGGGCCAGCGGCTCAGCCTGCACGGTAAGGCGGCCCCCGCGGCCCGCACGACGACGAAACCGGCCACCAAGTCCCCGAAGAAGAAGGCCCCTTCGGAGACCGCCGAGAAGGTCACCCACAAGAAGACGACGAGCCACTCCCTCGTCGCCCCGGTGAACGCCCCCATCGGCACCGCGTACCACGCGACGGGCTCCTCCTGGTCGAAGGGCTACCACACCGGCGTCGACTTCCTCGTCCCCACCGGCACGTCGGTGAAGGCCATCGAGAACGGGACGGTCGTCAGCGCGGGGTGGGCGGGGTCCTACGGCTACCAGGTGGTGATCCGGCACGCCGACGGGCGGTACTCGCAGTACGCGCACCTGTCCGCGATCTCCGTGCGGGACGGCCAGTCGGTCGGCGAGGGGCAGCGCATCGGGCGCTCCGGGTCCACCGGAAACACCACGGGCCCGCATCTGCACTTCGAGGTGCGGACGGGGCCCGGTTTCGGTACCGACATCGACCCGCTCGCCTATCTGCGGGCCGGCGGCGTCAGGATTTGACTCGGGTACGGCGCCGGTCGTGGACCGGCATCATCACGTACAGCCCGGCGTGGAACGGACCGAAGTAGCCGACCGGTTCAGCGGAGCCGGCCGGCTCCAGGGTCTCGTAACCCTCGCCGGCCGGAATCGCCGCCTGGGCCGGGACGAGGATTCCGCCGCCCGGTGTGCCGGCCGTGATGTCCGCGGCCGGCACGTCGACGTTCGCGCTCACGCCGACGGGCTGTCCAGGGAGGGCGTCCAGCAACTCCTCGACGGGCGAGGGAGCCAGGGGAGGCACAGCGGTGTCGGCCGGTGCGGTCTTCTCCAGGCGCTCCGTGGTCAGCAGGATCAGGCCGCCCGCGGCGACCACTCCGGCGCTCAGGGCGAGCAGGGTGCCCGTCGTGCCGTAGCGGAAGGTCTCACCGAACATCGTGATGCCGACCGCGGCCGCCACCACCGGGTTCACGACCGTCAGCACCGCCAGCGGGGCCGCCAGGCCGGCGCCCCGGTAGGACGCCTGCGAGAGCATCAGACCGGCCACCGCGAACACCGCGATCACGCCGAGGAACGGGATGTCGGTCGCCGAGACCGCGCCGTTGTCCCAGTCGACCGTCACCGTCTTCGTGAACACCGAGGACATGCCGAAGGCTATGCCGGACGCGGTCGCCAGCAGCACGCTGCGCACCGCCGGGTGCCGGTGCGCCGCGCGGCCCGCGATCATCAGGGTCGCGACCACCGCGCCGGTGAACACGGCCACGGACACCCGCTGGGCGGTGCTCAGCGAGTGACTGTCGGACGCGCCGACGAGGGACAGCAGACCCGCGAGACCGATCGTCGCCATGATGGCGCCGCGCCAGGCGGTGGAGCCGGCCTTGCGGCCGACGAACAGGGCCGCCATCGGCAGCGCGAACACGATCGTCAGCGCGCCCAGCGGCTGCACCAGGCTCAGCGGACCGTAGGCCAGCGCCACCACGTGCAGCAGACCGCCCGTACCGTTCAACGCGACCGCCGCCCACCAGCTCGGGCGGCGCAGCGGCGCGTACTCCTGGTCGGGAGAGGACACCGCGACGCGCTCCTGCACGATCGCCCCGCCCGCGTAGGCCACGGCGGAGACGAGCGAGAGCACGATGGACAACGCGAGGGCGCTCATCGGCAGCTCCTCTGCGTCAGGCGGGCACCTCTGGCACCACGCGGCGAACGGTCGGCTTTCATACAGAACACGATGCCGCGCGATGTTCTTCCCGTCGTCGTACCTGAGCACCGATTGGGTAGTACTGCCGATGGAGTACGAAAGACCCCTTGTCCTCCCCAAGGTGGGTGACACCGGACGACACCCCCTGGGTGAACCCCCCAAGAGCCTTGGTACTACTGCTGTTCGTGGACCTCGACCCCGAACTCGCCGCGCTGCGCCCCCTCGGCGGCTTCTTCGTACTACGCACGGGCGGAGCCCCGCACGACTCGTCGCCGACGCTCGCGCGGACCTACGAAAACCCGGCGTCGGATGTTTACGGAACTTCCCCTGACTTTTCGTGTCCGCGTCGTCGCGGACCGTCTCCAAGCCCCTGAGCTGCGCGTTGCCGCCTCGATCGCCCAGCAGGCGCTCGCGGCCCGGCTGTGGTCCGTGGCGCTCGGCTGCGCCGCCCTGTACGGCCGGATCCCCGACCTCGACCCCCGGCTGCTGCACTGGGACGCCGACCGCAGCGCACCGGACGACCTGTGGCTCGCGGAGGTGCGTCCCCTGCCCGGCGACGCCGGCGCCCTAGCGGACACCGTTCTCCACGCCCACCTCGAACCGCTCACCGCCGCCCTGGTCGCCCGCCACCGCATGGCCTCCGGCCTCCTGTGGGGCAACGCGGCCTCGGCGCTCGCGGGCGCCGCCCGGGAGCTGGACCGCTGGGCACGCACGCGTGGCCGTACGGAAGTGGCCACGCGCGCGCGTGCCCTGACCGCGGAACTCTTCGCCCACCCGCTCCTCGCCGGAACCGGAACGTTCACCGGCATCTCCTTCCGGCGCCGCAGCTGCTGCCTCTACTATCGGATCCCCGGTGGCGGGGTGTGCGGCGACTGCTGCTTCACACAACCGCCGGGCTCTTCCCCGAACGCGGCTTCTGGGTGACCATGAGTGCAATCAGCCGCCGAGAACAAGGGGTTTCGGGTGCGAGTGGGACTGCTGACCCGGGAGTACCCGCCGGATGTGTACGGCGGCGCGGGCGTCCATGTGGAGTTCCTCGCCCGGGAGTTGAGGCCCCTGGTCGACCTGGATGTGCACTGCTGGGGTGAGGGCCGCACGGAGGGCGTCGTACGCCACCGCTCCTGGCCCACCCTCGACGGCGCCAACGACGCGCTGCGCACCTTCTCCGTGGACCTCTCCATGGCCGCCACCCTCGAAGGCCGTGAACTCGTCCACTCCCACACCTGGTACGCCAACCTCGCCGGCCACTTCGCCAAGCTCCTCCACGGCATCCCGCACGTGATGACCGCGCACTCGCTGGAGCCGCTGCGCCCCTGGAAGGCCGAGCAGCTCGGCGGCGGCTACGCCCTCTCCAGCTGGGCCGAGCGCACCGCGATCGAGGCCGCGGACGGCGTGATCGCCGTATCGGGCGCCATGCGCGAGGACATCCTCACCTGCTACCCGACGCTGGACCCGGCCAAGGTGCAGGTCGTCCACAACGGCATCGACACCACGCTCTACCAGCCCGACCACGGCACCGACGTCCTCACCCGGCTCGGTATCGACCCCGACCGCCCCTACGTGCTGTTCGTCGGCCGGATCACCCGCCAGAAGGGCGTGCCCCATCTGCTGCGCGCCGTGCGGGACATCGACCCGGCCGCCCAGGTCGTGCTGTGCGCGGGCGCGCCGGACACCCCCGAGATCGACCGCGAGTTCCGCGACCTGTTCCAGGAGCTGAGCAGTGTCCGCGCGGGCGTCCACTGGATCCCGCAGATGCTGCCGCGCCCGGAAGTGATCCAGCTCCTCACCCACGCCACAGTCTTCGCCTGCCCCTCGGTGTACGAGCCCCTCGGGATCGTGAACCTGGAGGCGATGGCCTGCGGCACGGCCGTGGTCGCCTCGCGCGTCGGGGGCATCCCGGAGGTGGTGGCACATGGCGAGACAGGGCTGCTGGTGTCCGTCGACGACGACTTCGAGGCGAACCTGGCGCGGGCTCTCGACTCCGTGCTCGCCGACCCGGAGACTGCGAAACGGATGGGCGAGGCCGGGCGGGAGCGCGCGGTGGGCGAGTTCGGCTGGGACGCCGTGGCGCTGCGCACCGCGCGGCTCTACGGGGAGATCGCCAAACAGGCTTAGTGTGCGCTGCTCAGGGGCAGGCTGGGGTCAACCAGGGTGAGGGGAGCGGCCATGCGTCGTGGCGGACCTTCGGTGCTCGGGATCGTACTGGCGGGCGGTGAGGGCAAGCGGCTGATGCCCCTGACCGCCGACCGGGCCAAACCCGCGGTCACCTTCGGCGGAACGTACCGCCTCGTGGACTTCGTGCTGTCCAATCTCGTCAACGCCGACATCCTGCGCATCTGCGTCCTCACGCAGTACAAGTCGCACTCGCTGGACCGCCACATCACCACCACCTGGCGCATGTCCAGCCTGCTCGGCAACTACGTCACACCCGTCCCGGCCCAGCAGCGCCTCGGCCCGCGCTGGTACCTCGGCAGCGCGGACGCGATCCTGCAGTCGCTGAACCTGATCTACGACGAGCGCCCCGAGTACGTCGCGGTGTTCGGCGCCGACCACGTGTACCGCATGGACCCGCGCCAGATGCTCGCCCAGCACATCGAGAGCGGCGCGGGCGTCACGGTGGCCGGTATCCGCGTCCCGCGCGCCGAGTCCTCGCAGTTCGGCGTGATCACCCCGGGCTCGGACGGCCAGATGGTGGAGAACTTCCTGGAGAAGCCCGCCGACCCGCCGGGACTGGCGGACGACCCGGAGTGCGTCTACGCCTCGATGGGCAACTACATCTTCACCACCAAGGCGCTGATAGAGGCCCTCCAGCGCGACGCGGAGGACCTCGGCTCCGTGCACGACATGGGCGGTTCGATCCTCCCCGCGCTCACCGACCGGGGCGAGGCCGCGCTCTACGACTTCACCGCCAACCACGTCCCCGGCGAGACCACCCGCGACCAGGGCTACTGGCGGGACGTCGGCACGCTCGACGCGTACTACGACGCCCACATGGACCTCATCGCCGAGCGCCCCGCCTTCAACCTCTACAACCGCAACTGGCCCATCTACACCCACTCCGGCCAGCTCTCCCCGGCCCGCTTCAACGCCGGCGGCATGGCCAGCGAGTCGATCATCAGCTCCGGGTGCCTGATCCGCGGCCAGGTCACGCGCTCGGTGCTGTCCCCGGGCGTGGTGGTCGACCCCGGAGCCGTCGTCCAGGGTTCGATCCTGCACGACAACGTCCACATCGGCCGGGGCGCGGTGGTCCGGGGCGCCGTCCTGGACAAGAACGTCGAGGTACCGCCGGGCGCGACGATCGGCGTCAACCCGGAACGGGACGCCGACCTGTACACGGTCTCCAAGGGCGGGGTCATCGCACTCGGGAAGGGCCAACTGGTCACGTAACACCTCGTCCTGGCGATCCAGAGCCCCGGTGCCTTGAGGCCGCACCGGGGCTGCACGCTGTCCGGGTGCCTGCCGCGCCCCGTCCCGCCCGGGCCCCGCGCGTGCTTGTCATGTCCCTGGACGGAAGGCGGAATCCGTGTTGTCATGCCAACTGCCGCCTATGACAACGTTGTTATGGAGGTTCCGTGCGCATCAGACGACTCAGAGACCGACTCGCGCTACTCCTCGCCCTGGCCCTCGGCATCGCCGGGCTGGCCGCCGTCCCCACCGCGAGCGCCACCGCCGCGGACGACCCCGTCGAGATCCACGGCCTGAAGGGCGAGTACTACACCCAGTCCGCCCCCGGCGCCTTCGACTTCGCCGACCTCAAGGCCACCGGCGTCGACCCGAACCTCGACTTCGACAACCTCGAACCCCGACTCGCCTTCGCCGCCGGCCGGTCCGACGACGTCAGCGTCCGCTGGACCGGCAAGCTCGTCCCAGCGAAGACCGGCCCTCACACCTTCTCGATCATCGGCGACAACGGCTTCCGCCTCTGGATCGGCGGACAGCTCGTCATCGACCACTGGGTCGACGACTGGGACACCGAACAGACCTCCGCCCCCATCGAGTTGACCGCCGGCACGGCCTACGACATCAAGGTCGAGTACTTCGAGCACTACGGCGGCTCCAACCTCCACGTGCGGTGGACCGAGCCCGGCGGCACGAAGACGGCCATTCCGCAGTCGGCCTTCCGGCTCCCCGACGGCTACGACTACGACGGCGCCCTCGCCGCCACCGTCACCAGCACCGGCCGCACCCTGAAGCTCGACTTCGCCCAGCCCCTCGCCGCGCCCCCGGCCGGCCTGACCGACCACCTCGAAGCGGTGATCGGCGGCGCCAAGTGGCCCCTGGGACCTGCCGAGTTGGACCCGGCGGACCCGCGGACCCTGCTCATCCCGCTCACGCAACCCGTCGTAGGCAACAAGACGGGCACCGCATCCGGCACCGCGGACATCCGCTACGACGGCGAAGCCGGCCTCGCCTCGGCCGATGGCAACGTTATCAACGGCTTCTGGAGCACCGGCCCGAACCACTCCACCTACGAACTGCGCACCCAGTGGGCCGACCAGGTGGGCCCGCACAACGCGCTCCCCGAGTACCCGCGCCCCCAGCTCACCCGCGCCGACTGGCGCAACCTCAACGGGAGTTGGCAGTTCGCCGCGGCCACGGCGGGGGAGCAGCCGCCGGTCGGCAAGAACCTCGCCGAGCGCATCCTCGTCCCGTACCCCGTCGAGTCCCAGCTCTCGGGCCTGGAACGGCACGAGGACCGCATGTGGTACCGCCGCACCTTCACCGTCCCCGCCGACTGGAAGATCGGCTCGGGCAAGCGCCTGATGCTCAACTTCGGCGCCGTCGACTGGCGTGCCGAGGTCTACGTCAACGGCACGAAGGTCACCGAACACCAGGGCGGCTACGACAAGTTCAGCGCCGACGTGACGGACGCCCTCAAGCCCGGCCGCACCCAGGAGCTGATCGTCGGCGTCTACGACCCCACCGACGCGGCGAACGGCGAGAACCCGCCCATCGGCAAGCAGCGCCTCGACCCGAGCGGCATCTGGTACACCCCGACCTCGGGCATCTGGCAGACGGTCTGGATGGAACCGGTCGCCCCCGACCACGTCGACTCCCTCAAGCTCACCCCCGACGTGAGCAAGAGCCAACTCACCGTCGAGGCACAGGGAGTTCGGGACGGGCTACCGATCACGGCGACGGCGTACGACGGAAAGCGGCAGGTCGCCACCGTGCACGGCCGCACCGGCAGCCCGCTCACCCTGACCGTCAAGAACCCCCGTCTCTGGTCACCCGACGACCCGTTCCTCTACGACCTGAAGGTCACCGTCGGCAAGGACCGCGTCGGCAGCTACTTCGGGATGCGCTCGATCGCCGTCGAGAAGGTCAACGGTGTCCCGCGCACGGTCCTCAACGGCAAGCCCGTTTTCATGATGGCCACCCTCGACCAGGGCTTCTGGCCGGACGGTCTCTACACCGCCCCGACCGACGAGGCACTCGCCCATGACCTCAGGATTCACAAGGAGTTGGGCTTCAACGCCGTGCGCAAGCACATCAAGGTCGAGCCCGACCGCTGGTTCTACTGGGCCGACAAGCTCGGCCTCATGGTGTGGCAGGACATGCCCGCGATGACCGCGGGGGTGAACCCCTCGGCCGCCGCGCGCGCCGAGTACGAGCGCGAGATGAAGCAGATGATCGACGAGCACATCAGCAGCCCGTCGGTCGTCATGTGGGTGACGTTCAACGAGGGGTGGGGCCAGTACGACGAGGCCCGGATCGCCGACCAGGCGAAGGCCTGGGACCCGACCCGGCTCGTCAACAGCATGTCCGGCATCAACCTCGGCGTCGACGGCGGCACCGGCGACATCATCGACGAACACGGCTATCCCAGCCCCGCCCTGCCACCCCAGCCGGACGGCCAACGCGCCCTGGTCAGCGGGGAGTACGGCGGTCTCGGGCTCGCGGTGCCGGGACACGCGTGGTCGGTCCAGCAGTCGTACGTGGACGTCGATCCGGCGGCCTACACCGACGACTACCTCGCCAAGCTCGCCGAGGTGCACGCCCTGACCTGCCAGGGAAGCAACGGGGCGGTTTACACCCAAATCTCGGACGTCGAGGGCGAGTTGAACGGGCTCATGACCTACGACCGGCGGGTGCTCAAGCCCGACGCGCAGCGGGTGAAGGCCGCTCAACAGGCCCTGATCCGCGACGCCTCGCAGGCGACGCCCGCGAACTGCCCCACCACCTGACCCCTTTCGCCAACTGGAGGCCCACCCGCATGAGATG
Organism: Streptomyces sp. P5F9; assembly: GCF_057961495.1. Lineage (NCBI taxonomy): Bacteria > Bacillati > Actinomycetota > Actinomycetes > Kitasatosporales > Streptomycetaceae > Streptomyces > Streptomyces sp. P5F9. Next base: position 11,002 of record NZ_JBXVPZ010000109.1, read on the forward strand.
GACCCGGCGCCTGCGCCTGGGCATGGCGGGGGCGGTGGCAGCGTCCGCGCTGTTCGCCGTCCCCGCCGCAGCCGAAACCTCTGCCCATGGCCAACTCACCGACCTGGTCAACCCGTTCATCGGTACCGAGAACGACGGCAACACCTATCCCGGCGCCGCCGTGCCCTTCGGCATGGTGCAGTTCTCCCCGGACACCGGCCACAACACCGGATACGATTACTCCCAGAACCACATCCGCGGCTTCTCCCTCGTGCACCTCTCAGGCGTCGGCTGCGGCCTGGGCGGCGACCTGCCCGTACTGCCGACGACCGGTGACGTGACGCAGACGGACTACGCCCAGTACGCGGCCGAGTTCAGCCACGACGACGAGCACGCGAGCCCCGGCTACTACCAAGTCGGCCTGAAAACAGGCATCGAGGCCGAACTGACGGCGACTGCCCGTACCGGCGTCCAGCGCTACACCTTCCCGGCCACCGACAAGGCCAACGTCCTGCTGAACGCGGCCCAGTCGCTGCACAGCGGGGTCACCTCGAAGGTGGAGGTCCTCGACAGCCGGACGGTGCGCACCTCCATCACCGGCCGCGGCTTCTGCCAGGACACCAAGCCGTACACCGTCTATACGATCACCCACTTCGACCGGCCTTTCACCACGTACGGCACCTGGAACGGCTCGACGGTGACCGCCGGTTCGAGGACCGGGAGCGGCGGCGCGTACGTCCGCTTCGACACGAGCAAGGACCGTACGGTCGAGGCGACCACGGCCCTCTCGTACGTCGACGCGCACGGCGCGGCCGTCAACCTCCGTGCGGAGGGCGGGAGTTCGTTCGACGCGGTGCGCCACCGCGCCCAACGGGCCTGGGAGGACCGGCTGGACGACGTGCGCGCGCAGGGCGGTTCCGACAGTCTGCGCCGGACCTTCTACTCGTCCCTGTACCGGTCCTTCCTCGCGCCCAACATCGGCAGCGACGCCGACGGCCGGTACACCGGCTGGGACCAACAGGTCCACCGGGCAAGGGACTTCACGTACTACCAGAACTGGTCCCTGTGGGACACCTACCGCACCCAGTCCCAACTCCTCGCCCTGCTCGCACCCCGCGAGGCCCGCGACATGGCGATCTCCGTCATCAAGATCGACGAGGAGAGCGGCTGGCTGCCCAAGTGGGGCTACGGCACGGTCGAGACGAACATCATGACCGGCGACCCGGTCACCCCGTTCCTCACCAACGCCTACCAGCAAGGCCTGTTGAAGGGCTACGAGGAGCGCGCCTACCGGGCGTTGAAGCAGAACGCGGACGGCGTACCGCCCACCGGCTCGGCGGCCGTGGGCCGGGAGGCGAACAAGGAGTACCTCGCGAACGGGTTCGCGCCGTACATCAAGGACCGCCCGCACGCGAAGCCCGGTGACTCCGACTACGACCACGGCGCCTCGGCCACCCTGGAGTACGCCCTCTCGGACGCGATGCTCGCGCAGATGGCCCGCGACCTCGGGCACGGTGCCGACGCCGCCCGCTATGCCGCCCGCGCCCAGAGCTACCGGAACATCTTCGACCCCTCGACCGGCTTCTTCCGCGCCCGCGACGCCTCCGGAGCCTTCGTCGGACCGGCCGATCCGGCGCAGAGCGAGGGCTTCCACGAGGGCACGTCGTGGCAGTACCAGTGGCTGGTGCCGCAGGACCTGCCCGGCATGGTCGACCTCATCGGCGGCCGGCAGGCGGCCAACGACCGGCTCGACTCCTTCTTCGCCTACGACCAGCTGCTGGCCGACCCGGCGAAGACCGCGCGCGAGGTGTGGGTCAACGGCCCGTACGACTACTACAACGCGGACAAGTACAACCCGCAGAACGAGCCCGACCTGATCGCCCCGTACACCTACCTGTCCACCGGCCAGCCGTGGAAGACGACCGACGTCGTCCATGCCGCCCTGACCCTGTTCACGGACGGCCCGACCGGCATGACCGGCAACGACGACCTCGGCACGATGTCCGCCTGGAACGTGCTGTCGTCGATCGGGATCTTCCCGGTCCAGCCCGGCTACGACACCTGGGGCCTGTCCACGCCCGTGTTCGACCGGGTCGACCTGACCCTGGACCGCCGCTACTACCCGCACGGCGCCCTGACCATCAAGGCGCCGGGTACCTCGGCGACCGACCGCTACATCCAGGGCGCCCGGACGGACGGGGCGTCGTACGACCGGACGTATCTGACGACCCGCGATCTGCGCTCCGTACGGTCGCTCGACTTCACGGTCGGCCCGCACCCGTCGGAGTGGGGTACATCACCCCAGGCGGGGCCACCTGCGCTGAAGTGATCCCGTGTGCCTCTAGAGTCCCGCCCCTCCCAGAGGGGTGGGATCGGGGCCGGATGTAATCTGCTGTTAACTGTGCGTAGCTTGATCGTACTTGACCGTAATCGCTTGTCACCGCTTGACTGCTGGCACACCCCTAGTCGACGCGAGGCAAGCAATTGACTTCTGACCTGCTCGCTCCTCTCGACCTTGCGTTCTGGAACATCGAGTCCGACCGGAACCCGATGCACCTGGGCGCACTCGGCGTCTTCTCAGCACACTCGCCGACCGCGGGAGCCCACGCCGCCGACCTCCTCGCCGCCCGTGCCGCCGCCGTCCCCGGGCTGCGGATGCGCATCCGGGACGTGTGGCAGCCGCTGTCCCTGTCCTTCGGCAGCGCCACCCGCGAGGCCGATCCCGACTTCGACCCGCTGCACCACGTCCGGCTGCACGCCCCGACCGCAGACTTCCAGGCGGACGCCGGGCGGCTCATGGAACGCCCGCTGGAGCGCGGCCGGCCGCCGTGGGAAGCGCATGTGCTGCCCGGCGAGGACGGTGTGTCGTTCGCGGTGCTGTTCAAGTTCCACCACGCCCTGGCCGACGGACTGCGAGCCCTCGCCCTCGCCGCCGCCATCCTCGACCCGATGGACATGCCCGAGCGCCGCCCGCGCCGCGCGGAACCCGCGCGCGGTCTCGTCCCCGACGTGCGCAAACTGCCCGGGCTGGTCCGCGACGCCCTGTCGGACGTGGGCCGGGCCCTCGACATCGGGGCGTCCGTCGCCCGCTCCACCCTGGACGTCCGCTCGTCGTCGGCGCTGACCTCCGAGCCCTCGGGCACCCGCCGTACCGCCGGAGTCGTCGTCGACCTCGACGACGTGCACCGCATCCGCAAGACCGTCGGCGGCACCGTCAACGACGTGCTCATCGCGGTCGTCGCGGGCGCCCTGCGCAGCTGGCTCGACGAACGCGGCGACGGCAGCGAGGGCGTCTCGCCCCGCGCCCTGATCCCCGTCTCCAAACGCCGCCCGCGCACCGCGCATCCCCAGGGCAACCGGCTCTCCGGCTACCTGATACGGCTGCCCGTCGACGACCCGGACCCCCTCGCCAGGCTCGACTCCGTGCGCGCCGCCATGGACCGCAACAAGGACGCGGGCCCCAACCGCGGCGCCGGCGCCGTCGCCCTGCTCGCCGACCACGTCCCCGCGCTCGGCCACCGCCTCGGCGGACCCCTCGCCGCCCAGGCCGCCCGGCTCTGGTTCGACATCCTCGTCACCAGCGTCCCGCTGCCCGGCATCGGCCTGAAGCTCGGCGGCAACCCGGTCACCGCGGTCTTCCCGTTCGCCCCGCTGGCCCGCGGCCAGTCCCTCGCGGTCGCCGTCTCGACGTACCGCGGACAGGTCCACTACGGCCTTGTCGCGGACGCGGAAGCCGTACCCGATCTCGATGTGTTCGCCCGCGCCCTCACCGAGGAGGTGGAGACGCTCATCACCGCCTGCGGGTCGTGACCTGGAGCGGGTTTGGTGCTGCGGCCCGGCGCTCCGTAAAATTCCCGGTTCGACGGTGTGCGCGATCGAGCGCCGCCGCGGATGACCCAAGGAAACGGCAGCGCGATGACGGTGACAGAGAACGGCTCCACGACCCCGGACGAGGTCGTGTACGGGCCCGGCATCGACCCCGAGCGGCTGGCCGTCTGCCTCAGCGTGCTCGACGAACTGGAGAAGATCGACGTCGACCACCCCGACGCGATCACCGTCCGCCGCGCCACCGCGGGCATCTACCGCAGTGTCAAGCAGCGCCGCCGCCAGGAGCGCCGGGCCGCGAAGACCGCGCACGACAAGGCCGTCACCGAGTCCACCGCGACTGGCTCCGCCCAGCGCATCGACGACGAGACCGAGGGCCTGCTCCCGTCGTCGGTGACGGAGGAGGGCCGGATCGCCGGGATACTCCAGCGCCCCCGCTCCTGCTACACCTGCAAGACCCGGTACGTGGAAGTCGACTACTTCTACCACCAGCTCTGCCCCGACTGCGCCCGCCTGAACCGCGAGAAGCGCGACGACCACGCCGATCTCACCGGCAAGCGCGCGCTGCTCACCGGCGGTCGCGCCAAGATCGGCATGTACATCGCGCTGAGGCTGCTGCGCGACGGCGCCCACACGACGATCACCACGCGCTTCCCGAAGGACGCCATCCGCCGCTTCAAGGCCATGGACGACTCGGCGGACTGGATCCACCGCCTCGACGTCGTCGGCCTCGACCTCCGCGACCCGGCCCAGGCCGTGGCCCTCGCCGACCAGGTCGCCGAGGCGGGCCCCCTCGACATCCTCATCAACAACGCGACGCAGACCGTACGCCGCCTGCCCTCCGCCTACGCCGCCCTCGTCGACGGCGAGAGCGCCCCGCTGCCCGCCGGTGAACTCCCCGCCCACCACGTCATCGGCGCCTTCGGCTCCGGCGCGGTCGACGGCCTCGCCGCGCTGCCCGCCGGCATCAGCGGCCTCGACGCCCAGCAGGTCGCCGACCTCGCCCTGGTCGCGGGCAACGCCAGTGTCGCCCGCCACCTCGACGGCACCGCCATCGACGCCGGCGGTCTCGTCCCCGACGTCGTCGACACCAACACGTGGGTGCAGACCATCGAGCAGATCTCCCCGGTGGAGCTCCTCGAAACCCAGCTGTGCAACTACACGGCGCCGTTCATCCTCATCAGCAAGCTCCGCCCGGCCATGGCCGCAGCCGCCAGGGCCGCGAAGAGCGGACGCGCGTACATCGTCAACGTCTCCGCGATGGAGGGCGTCTTCGGCCGCGGCTACAAGGGCGCCGGGCACCCCAACACCAATGCCGCCAAGGCCGCGATGAACATGGTGACCCGCACCAGCGGCCAGGAGATGTTCCAGAGCGACGGCATCCTCATGACCTCCGTCGACACCGGCTGGATCACCGACGAACGCCCCCACTACGACAAGCTCCGCCTCGCCGAGGAGGGCTTCCACGCCCCGCTCGACCTGGTCGACGGAGCGGCCCGGGTTTACGATCCGATTGTGCGCGGAGAGCAGGGCGAGGACCTGTACGGCGTCTTCCTGAAGGACTACGCGCCCGGTAAGTGGTAACCCGCCACCCTGGACGCGAGCCCGGGGCGTCCGCCGGTTGTGGCCCTGATGAGGAACCGCGCGAGGAGTTCCCATGGCCAGTACACACGGCATCGATCCGAGGGCCTTCAAGGACCCGCGCAATCACTACCCGACCGACGACGAGTTCTACGCGAGCGACCGCCCGGCCCACCCCGTACTGCCGGAGGACCGGCCGCGCGGCGGCGGCTCCACGACCGCGGTGAAGCACCGCGGCACCTGGGCCACCGTCGCGCTCGTCGCCGGAGTCGTCCTGCTGATCCTTGTCGGGATCGCCCTGTTCCCGTGAGGGACCCGCGCCGTCACGCATGAGGCGGCGCGGCCGACCTCAGCCGGTCGTGGACGGCGTACCCGCCCGACGTGTACGCCGCCCGCACCCGTGTCCCGCCGTCCACCAGCAGATCCGCCCCGGTGATCCACTCGGCCTGGTCGGAGGCCAGCCACAGCACGGCCCGTGCGATGTCGGCCGGTTCCCCGATCCGGCCGAGCGGCAGCCCGGCGGCGACCTCCGCCTCGCCGGGTTCCCACACGAACCGCGCCATGTCGGTGCGGACGAGCCCGGGGGAGACGGAGTTGACCCGCACCTTCGGCGCGAGTTCACCGGCGAGCTGCTGGGTCAGGTGCCACAGGGCCGCCTTGCTGGTGCCGTACGCGCCCACGTTCGGCCCGACATGTGCGGCGCCCTCCGTGCACATGTTGACCACGGCGCCCCCGTGTTCCCGCATCCACGCCCGCCACACGCACTGCACCAACCGCAGCGGCGCCTCGACGTTCACGGTGAACGCCGTCCGCCACGCGTCCGGATCGGCGTCCATGAGCGGGCCGTACGGCTGGTTCGTCGCCGCGTTGTTGACGACCACGTCGATCCGCCCGAACGCGCGCAGCGCCAACTCGGCCAGCTCGCGCAGGTGTTCCGGGTCGGCGACGTCCCCGGCCAGACCGACACCACCCAACTCCTCGGCAGTGCGCCGCACTTCGTCGGTGTCACGCGCGCTCACGCACACCAGCGCCCCGGCCCCGACGAACGCCTCGGCGACCGCGCGCCCGATCCCGCGCGTGCCGCCGGTGACCAGGACGGCCCGGCCCCGCAGACCGTACGACGACGACGTCATCGCCGTACCGTCTCATGACGGGCCGTCAGTCGACAGCCCCCAGGCGGGAGTTGGGGATCCGTGAGTTTCGTGCGGCGACGATGCCCAGGACCGTGCGCCAGTCCTCCAGGACCCCGGCGTCGAGGCCGACGACTTTGCCCGCGTCGTCGGCCTGGCGCAGGGTGATCGCGTCGTCGGCGAGCGGGTCGCGCTCGAAGGCGGCGGCCTCGGCGGGGGACATGGGGCCGCCCTGTGCGCGCAGGGTCAGTGCGCTCTGCGCGGACAGGTCGCGGCCGGGGGAGGAGGTCGCCAGATAGCGCTTCGCGGGTACGTGCAGACGGACGAGGCGGGCGACCCGTTCACCGAGCAGGGCGCGGACGGCGTCCGCCGCGTGGTCCGCGTGCCCCGCGTCGTCGCCGGGCTGCAGCAGATGGCCGATGTCGTGGACCAGGCCGGCGGCCTGAAGTTCCTTGTCGGCGGGGCGACTTCGGCGCAGCAGCGCGGCCGTCTGCAGCGCGTGGTCGTGCAGATCGACCGGATCGCCGCTCCGGTCGGGGGTGTCCCAGGCGCCCCGACACGCGTACAGCAGATCCATCAGCTCCTCGACGCTGCGCAACTCCATGCGTCAGTCCTCCCGCGAGACAGCCCGTGCGGAACGCCAGGAGATCATGGCGAGCTTTCGACTCAGCCAACGGGACCTGAACTGCGCGACGCCTTGAGTGACGCCCCGCTCACCGTGTGCCGCATCTCCCGCCCACGGCGGCCCGGCAGGGGTACGAACCCGCCAGGGACGATGTGCATGAAGCTGTGTCCATCCTCACAAATCGCGTTTCCAGGTCCATTTCGTGGCACCGGTCACCTCACGGAACCTCCGCCTCGCCTACGTTCGCAGGTCTGTTCCCCGACCCCGAACCAGCCGAGGCCCCATGCCGTACCGCCCGAGTCGCCGACCGACCACGCAGAGCGAGAGCACGCCCGGCCGTCGCGGCAGGCGCCCCGGCCTCTGCGCGGCGCTGCTCACCGGATCCGTGGCCACCCTCCTCGCGGTCGGCGTGGTGGGCCCAGCCTCCGCGGCCGTCACCACGCAGGCACGTGTGACGACCGCGGTGCTGGATCTGGACCACCCGGCCCGGAGTCCGCAGGTGCGCGGGAAGGACGTCCCCTACGACACGGCCAGCATCGTCAAGGTCGACATCCTCTCCGCGCTGCTCGTCCAGGCCCAGGACGCCGGTCGTGGCCTCACCAAGCAGGAGCGCACCCTGGCCGAGGCGATGATCGAGCACAGCGACAACGACGCGGCGAACGCGCTCTGGCGGGAGATCGGCCTGGCGCCCGGCCTGGAGGCGGTGAACAAGCGGCTCGGTCTGTCCTCGACCGTGGGCGGGGCCGGCGGCCTGTGGGGACTCACGCGCACCACGGTGAGTGACCAGATCCGCCTGCTGAGCGCGGTGTTCGCCGACAGCGGGACGTCGTCCGCGAGCGGGTCCGGGCTGACCACGGCGTCCCAGGGCTACATCCGTACGCTGATGACCCGCATCGCCGCCGGACAGTCGTGGGGCGTCTCGGCGGCCTCCGACTCCGGCGCCGGATGGGCGCTCAAGAACGGGTGGCTGCAGCGCAGCACCACCGGCCTGTGGGACATCAACAGCGTCGGACGGGTCACGTCGGGAACGCACCACTACCTCGTCGCGGTGCTCTCCGACGGCAACGCGTCGATGACGGGGGGCATCGCGGCCGTCGAAAGCGCGGCCCGTACCGCGGTCTCCTCGGCACGAGCGGCCGGCTGACGGCGCGGAGTTCTTGGCCGTCCCCAGTCCTTGATCCCGGTCACGGATGGAACCGCCACCGGCCTTCGGAGAGGACATCCAGCTTGCCGTCCCTGACTCGGACGGCCGTGTCGTCGTCGATGAAGTAGATCGGGAAGTCCGCCCGCGCGGTGATGCGATCGGCCCAGGCGTCGTCCCGCTCGGGGAAGTTCGGCGAGTACAGGTGGGGCTTGAGGTACCAGTCGAAGAGGCCGAACGGCGGCTCCACGGTCGTCGCGCCGAGTACGTGGAGGTCCCCGGTGTCGCCGATGACGTCGGCGGAGTGCGCGGTGAGATGGCGGCTGAAGATCATCGATCCGGCGCTGACCCCGACATAGACCCGGTTCTCCAGCGCCTCCAGGAAGCCGTCGGCCAGGCCGTTGCCGGTGATGCTGCGCGCGAGGTGGTAGTGGTTGCCGCCCTCGGCGTAGATGACGTCGGCGTGCAGCAGCCGGTCGAGCACCATCTGGCGGGGCAGGCCGTTCAGCTCCAGGACGTCGAACTCCCGCCAGCCGAGGCCGTGCAGCCGGTTCAGGTCCGCGACGAACCACCCGTGGTCACCGGGCTCGGCGACCGACGCCGTGGGAACGTACACGACGTTCGCCGATCCGAACGGCTTGCCCAGCATGTCCCGCAGTGCGTCTCGCAGCGTCTCGTTGCGCAGGCCACTCGCCGTCAGCAGAAGGTTCATCGGGCGAGCCAAGCACGGCTGACGAGCGCGCGCAACGAAGGCGGGGTCCCTTGCGCGTCACACCAGTTCGCCGTCGATGAAACACCAACTCGTCACCGTCGCCCCGTCACAGGACGGATGATCGCGCGGCCGGCGGAGACGGGGCGGGCGAACACTATGAACGCAATGATCGACGGGTGGTCCGCACACACGCCGGTTCCTAACATCACGGTGCGCAGGGCAACTTCGCACAGCGAATTCATAGGAGCCGCTCCCGTGACGACACTTGACGCGCCCGTACCGGTACGTCGGAGACTCCCGGCCCCTCGCTACCGGCGGGCCGTACTGGCCGCCGGCGTGGCCGCGGCACTCCTCGGCACGCTCGGCAACGCTCCCGCGCCCCGGGCACAGGCCGAGCGGCCCGCGGCAGCCGCCTGCCCGCCCAACTTGCTTGAGAAGGCGACCTGTTACACCGGCCAGGACACCAACGGGGCGTACTACACGATGGCCGTCCCGACCCGCTGGAACGGATCCCTCGTCGTGCACGCGCACGGCGGACCCGACCTCGGCGACTCCTCCGACCCGGCACGCAGCACCGACGATCTGAACCGTTGGGCGGTGATGGTCGAGGAGGGCTACGCCTGGGCCGGATCGTCGTACCGCCGCGGTGGTTACGGGACCCGGATGGCCGCCGCCGACACCGAGAACGTACGCAGACTGTTCGTCTCGGAGTTCGGCAAGCCGAGGCGGACCTATGTGCACGGCCAGTCCTGGGGCGGTGACGTGGCCGCCAAGGTCGCGGAGACCTACGGCAGACAGCCCGGCGCCTACGACGGCGTACTGCTCACGAGCGGTGTCCTCGGCGGCGGTTCACGCGGCTACGACTACCGCGTCGACCTCCGGGTGGTCTACCAGTACTACTGCCACAACCACCCCCGCCCGACCGAGCCGCAGTACCCGCTGTGGCAGGGTCTGCGCGCGGACTCCACCATGACGAGCGCCGGGCTCCGAGCCCGCCTTCAGGAGTGCACGGGATACGCCTCCGATCCCGCGGACCGGACCGCGCTCCAGCAGCGCAACCTCGACGACATCCTCGCCGTCACCCGCATCCCGGAGCGGGCGATCGCGTCCCATCTGCAGTTCGCGACCTTCACGTTCCGGGACATCGTGTCGACCCGCCTTGGCGGCCGCAATCCCTTCAGCAACCGCGGTGTGCGGTACTCGGGTTCACACGACGACAAGGCACTCAACGCGGGTGTCGAGCGCTTCTCGGCAGACCCCACCGCACGCCGCGACCTCTCCCACGACAGTGACCTGACCGGCAAGGTCTCCATCCCGGTCCTCACCCTGCACGCGATCGACGACCCGACGGCCTTCGTCGAGCACGAGTCGGCCTACCGCGCCACGCTTCAGGGCGCCGGCCGGGGCGGCAACCTCGTCCAGACCTTCACGAAGGAGACCGAGCACAGCGCGCTGAGCGCCTCCGAGTACGCCAACTCCATTGCGGCTCTGGACACTTGGGTCCGCCACGGACGCAAGCCGACCGCGCGCTCGGTCGCGGCGTCCTGCGCGGCCTTCGACCGAACCTACGGCAGCGGATGCTTCTACGACCCGGCCTTCCACCCCGCGCCGTACGCCTCACGGATCCGCCCCCGGCCGGGCGCGCTCGCCTGGCCCGCCATGACCGCGGCGCAGGAACGGGCGTGGAGCCGGATCGACGGCGTCGGGATCGCTCCCTGAACGGTGGGGTCCCGGGCCGGCCCTGTCGGACCAGCTCGGCGGGATCACTGAACGTAGGTGTAGTGCGGGCTGTCGTACTGCGGCCCGTTCTTCTCGTAGGTGAACCAGTAGGTCAGGGTGGAGCCGGTGGCGAGGGTGACGTTCTGTGTCCAGGTGCCGCCGCTGTTGGTCATCCGGAAGTTCTGCTGGCCGGCGCCGTTGACGAGGTAGTGCACATCGACGTAGGCCGCGGGTGTGGTCGGAACGAACGTGATCTGCGCCTGATTGGCGCTCACGCGTGTCACCCCGGCGGTGTAGTCCGGCGTCGTCGTGCTCCCGCCGGTGCTTCCGCCCGTCGTACTGCCTGTGGTACCGCCGGTCGTAGTGCCGCCGGTGGTGCTCCCGACCGGGCTCTGCTGGTAGACGGCGAACCAGTCGACGCTCATGGCGGCACCTGATGTGATGCTGCCCGCCTGTGCGGCCGAACTGCAGCCGCAGACCTTGTCGGGGTAGGAACCGGCGATCGCCAGGTCGAAGATGGCCATGAATCCGTGGTCGACGGCCGCCTGCCACGTCGCGACCGAGACCTGGTTCTCATTGACGGTGAAGGTCAGACTGCCGTCGAGGTAGAAGCGGAGCTGCTCCGCGGCGGTGTTCGTGCGGTCGATGATCGCGGAGTACGTGTGGTAGCCGGTCTGGCAGCCCGCGCACGGCTGAAGGTCGCTGGTGATGCCGTCGGGGTCGTGGCACTCGCCCGCCCACACACCGCAGTGGAAGGTGGTGGAGTGTTTGCTCAGCGCGTTGACGTCCTCCATGATGTCGAACTCGCCGATGCTCGGCCAGTTCGTCGCGCCGACCGGACGGGCCGCGCCGCCCATCGCCCAGAACGCGGGCCAATAGCCCAGTCCGCTCTGCGGGTTGGGCTGCAGGATGGACGCGCTCATCTCCAGCTGTCCGCCGGCCGGGGCGGCGAAATCGGTGCGCTGGGTCTCGATGCGTCCCGAGGTCCAGTGGCCGGACCCGTCACGGAGAGCCTTGATGACCAGGTGTCCCTGTCCGTCCTGGTAGACGTTGTTCGTGGAGTCGGTGGCCGATTCGACTTCGCCCGTTCCCCAGTTGGCGGCGCCTCCGGCGTAACTGGTGCCCAGGTCGTACAGCCAGTCGGTCCGGTTCAGCGCGCTGCCGGAAGCGCCGTTGAAGTCGTCCGAGAAGAGGGTGGTCCAGCCGGTCGGAGCGCCCGGTACAGCCGCCGAGGCGCTGCCGCCGGTACCGATCAGGCCTGCGAGCGCGCCGACGAGCAGCACCAGCGCGCTGCCCAGAACGAGGGGGACGGTTCTCTGGCGGCCGGCCGGCGCACCGGCGGGCGGTGGGGAGGTTGTCATCGTTGTGGTTCTCCCTGTCGAGCATGCGGGGTGGGAGTGCTGCAGGGGCCTGCCTCCTGGTGGGGCTGGGGAGCAGGTCGTCTCCGTGGTCCGGGTGGTCCGGCGACATGGTCTGCCGACGTCTTTGAGAGCGCTCTCAGGGCGATCATGAGTCCGCGGTTTCTCGTTGTCCTCCTCTGCGTCGAAGCCGCCGCACTGTGGATCGTGGTGGACGCGGCCGATTACGGACGATCCGTCATGTCGTGGGAGACCGACCTGAGTTGGCTGCTCGCGGGGCATGGATCGCCGTTTCAATGCAGGAGTGTCCGGCGCGACTCTTCATGCGTCAATGGCTTCAACGTGATCGGTTGAGGAGCAGGTCTCCTGGCGACGCTCTATGGAGTTCTGGTGAAGGTCCGGACCAAGTTCCGCCGAGCTGTGGAGCGCTCTCCGGCGATCGGTCGAGCGCGGGTTCGTCCCCGTTGAGCTGCGGCTCTGTGATGACGGCGGCAGGAAGGAGGTCCTGTCGTCGAACCGGCGGTCTTTGATGCCGCTCGCAGACCTCGCACGGCGGCTTCAGGAGTCGAAGGCAACCGCCCCGATGGGTTCGCCTCCGACGCACCTGGCTGACGCTGTCAGCGAGTCGGCCCGAAGGCACTGTGGCCCGGGATGCGCAGAGCCCGACGGGAGGCGAGGGACCACCTCGCGAGCGCGTCGACGCCGCCGGCGTGCACGCGATGTGCACCGACTCCGGCAACCCACCGCGCCCGGGGAGGCAAGAACCGGTGGCTGCATGTCTCTAATCTTTACCCCATGTTTTCAGCCCCATCGAGCGGCGGGTCGCTCATTTGGTTAACCTGAGGCAGACGGACAGCGACAAGGGGTCCCACCCACACCCATGGTCCGTCCCGGGACAAGCCGGTCACAACGGCCTGCTCTCACACGAGTAACCGGCGCCACCGCGTCCGAACTGCCTTCAACCCACGCCCGAGCGGGCCAGGTACCGGACCGGAGACGGCCGGCTGTGCCCCGAGGGTGACCCGACACATAAGGAGTGCGCGGTGACACCGGAGAAGACGAATCGCGAGCAACG
>NZ_JBXVPZ010000110.1:0-23800 GCF_057961495.1 Streptomyces sp. P5F9
GTTGTGGGCGGGGCTTTGAGCGGGGCCTCGGTGGCGAGGTCTTGAGCAGGGTTCCGGGGCGCGGGTGGCGTCCGGGTGCTCGGGTGCCGAGCGCGCCTGCGCGGCCGCTCTCGGCCCCCGGCCGACGTTCTCTTGCCCCCCTGTGCGGCCCCCTCCTACCTGATCACCGTCTCGAAGAACGCGTCGCCCGGCGGCTCGTCCAGTTCGCGCTGCATCCCGCCGCTCGGCGGCCGGGGTATGCGCGGCTCTCGCATACCGCCCCCGCCGTCCCCCTCACCGAAGTCAAACCAGACGTAGACCACGGAGTCCCGCGGCACCTCGGCGTCGGGCTGCGGGTACTGCCGTACGACGTAGTCGACGACGGCGAGATGGAAGTCGGGCCGGTCCGGCGAGTTGATGAACAGCCCGCGCGACTGGGCCGTCTCGCGCGCGTCCACAGCCATCAGGCCGACGAGCCGTGGCACGCGCACTTCGGGTGTTTTGGGTGTTAAGCGCACAGATGTCACCCCCAGCGGTACCGGAAGGGTAACCCCGGTCCGGCCCCGACCGGAAGCGTCAAGTTTCGTTCTGTAGCGGATAGTTACTCTGAGTTACAGTTCGAGCCGGTAGCAGTGGCCCGTCTCCTCGCGCGAGGGCGTGGTGAAGACCTCGGCGAGGTGCATGCCCAGCCGCTGGGTCACCGCGATGGACCGGGTGTTGCGGGCCAGGACCATCGCCACCACGCTCGGCACCCCGGCCGCCCGCACCCGCTCCAGTGTCATCTCCGCGGCCGCCGTGGCATACCCCTGGCCCCAGAACTCCCGCCCCAGCCGCCAGCCGATCTCGATCTCACCCTTCGGTCCCCAGTCCTGCGGCCAGGGCTGGGCGCCGGTGAAGCCGATCACCCGGTCCTCGGCGTCGAGCATCGTCCAGAAGCAGAAACCGCGCTCCGCGTCGTGCCGGCGCTGGCGGGCGGTGAGCTCCTCGTAGACGGACAGCTCCGCGGCTTTCCCGCCGTGGAACTCCATGACGTCCGGGTGGGCGAAGGCCCGGTGCCAGGCCACGGCGTCCTCATCGGTCGGGACACGCAGCCGTACTGTGGGGAGAGCTCGGTTCACGGGGCAGCCCTTCAGCCTGGTGATCAGTGGCGCTGAATAGACTGCCCATGTCCAGTGCCGGTCGGCACGCAGATTTCGAACTTGGGGAGATCCCGCCGTGACCGAGCCCCTCTCCGAAAACACCGCCGATGTGATCGTCGTCGGCGCGGGGCCAGCCGGCTCCGCCACCGCCTATCACCTCGCCAAGTCCGGACTCGACGTACTCCTGCTGGAGAAGACCGAGTTCCCGCGCGAGAAGGTGTGCGGCGACGGACTCACCCCGCGCGCCACCAAGCAGCTCGTGGCCATGGGCATCGACATCTCCGAGGAGGCCGGCTGGCTGCGCAACAAGGGCCTGCGCATCATCGGCGGAGGCGTCCGCCTCCAGCTGGACTGGCCGGAACTCGCCTCCTTCCCGGACTACGGCCTCGTCCGCAAGCGCGACGACTTCGACGAGCAGCTCGCCCACAACGCCCAGAAGGCCGGCGCCCGTCTCTACGAGCGCTGCAACGTCGGCGCCCCGATCGTCGACGAGCGCACCGGCCGGATCACCGGCGTGAACGCCAAACTCGGCGAGGAGAAACGCGAAGTCACCTTCCACGCGCCCCTGGTGGTCGCCGCCGACGGCAACTCCACCCGCCTCTCCCTCGCGATGGGCCTGCACCGCCGCGAGGACCGCCCGATGGGCGTGGCCGTGCGGACCTACTTCACCTCGCCCCGCCACGAGGACGACTACCTGGAGTCCTGGCTGGAACTGTGGGACCGCCGCGGCGCCGAGGACCGCCTGCTCCCCGGCTACGGCTGGATCTTCGGCATGGGCGACGGCACCTCGAACGTCGGCCTCGGTGTCCTCAACACCTCCGACTCCTTCAAGGAGTTGGACTGGCGCGAGGTTCTGAAGGCCTGGTGCGCGTCCATGCCCGAGGACTGGGGCTACACCCCCGAAAACATGACCGGCCCGATCCGCGGCGCCGCCCTCCCGATGGCCTTCAACCGTCAACCCCACTACACGAAGGGGTTGTTGTTGGTCGGCGACGCCGGCGGCCTGGTGAACCCCTTCAACGGCGAGGGCATCGCCTACGCCATGGAGTCCGGCCAGATCGCCGCCGACGTCATCGTCCAGGCACACGCCCGCCCGACCCCCGCGAGCCGTGAACTGGCCCTGCAGCGCTACCCGCAGGTCCTCAAGGACACCTACGGCGGCTACTACACGCTGGGCCGCGCCTTCGTGAAGCTCATCGGCAACCCGAAGGTCATGAAGATCGCGGCCCAGCGCGGCCTGACGCACCCCCTGCTGATGAAGTTCACCCTGAAGATGCTGGCCAACCTCACCGACCCCACAGGCGGCGACGCGATGGACCGCATCATCAACGGGCTGAGCAAGGTGGCGCCGAAGGCGTAGCGGTAGTTCCGGTCCTGGTGGTGATCAGGCAGTCAGGGCCTTCGTCTTGGCGGCCCGGCGGGCGAACACCTCGTCACGCCGGTCCGCCACCTGTCGCAGCGCCTCCTTGCGGTCCCGCTTGGAGAGCCGGTCCAGGTACACCTGGCCGTTGACGTGGTCGGTTTCGTGGGCGAGGCAGCGCGCGAAGTACCCCGTGCCCTCGATCACCAGCGGCTCGCCGTCCTTGTCGAGCCCGCGCACCACGGCCCGGTCCGGACGCGGTACGTCCATCATGGCGCCCGGCACCGACAGGCAGCCCTCGCCCTCGTCGAGCAGCCGGCGCCCGGACGGGTCGAGCGGGTCCAGCACCGGATTGATGATGTGTCCGACATGCCGGACACCGTTGTCGTCGGGGCAGTCGTACACGAACAGGCGCAGATCCACGCCCACTTGATTGGCCGCGAGGCCGGCCCCTTCGGCGACGTACATGGTGAGGAACATGTCGTCGATGAGCGCGGCGAGGTCGGGCCCGAACTCGGTCACGTCCCGGCTCGGTCGGTGCAGGACCTCTTCACCGACCTCGGTGACGCGTCGCACGGAACCGCGCCGGGCCTCGGGTGCGGGCCGGGGATAGGAGTCGACGGGACTGCCCTGGACGAAGACACGTGGCATGGCTTGCTCTCCTCATGTTTGGCGTCCGGCCGTCTGGTCAGCCGAACTTGAGAACCTTGAGAAGAGAGCCTTTCAGGCGAGCCGCGAACTCCGGTAGTGGGAACGCCCCGTGGGTCCGGGGCGACCGGAGGGTACGCCGAGGGACCGCTGCCCCCGAGCGGCAGCGGCCCCATGCTCACGGCGTCGTGCGCGGGTTCAGAGCACCCGCACCGCACCGGTCGGCATGTCGTACGACAGCGGCCTCTCCACGATGCCGGTGGAGGGGTTCTGCGCGCCGACGAACATGCCGTCGCCCACGTACACCGCCACGTGGTAAGCGCTGCCCGCGCTGCCCCAGTACAGGATGTCGCCGGCCTGAAGGTTGCTCAGGGACACCTGAGTTCCCGCGGTCGACTGGTCCTGGGAGACACGCGGCAGGCTGATGCCCACCTGCTTGAAGGCGGCTCCGACGAGTCCGGAGCAGTCGTACGCGCTGGGGCCGGTGGCGCCCAGGACGTAGGACTTGCCGATCTGGGCCTTCACGAAGGACACGACGGCGGCGGCCGACCCGGTGGCCGTCGACCCGCTCGTGCTGGTCGTGGAGGCGCTTGTGGACGTCGAAGCGGACAGGGTGGTCCGCTCGGAGCTGCGCGAGGCTGCCTGCGCCGCAGCGGCCTTGCGAGCGGCCTCCTGGGCCTTCTTCTTGGCCTCCGCCTTCTTCTTGGCGTCCGCGAGGTCCGCCTTCGCCTGCTTCGCGGCGTTTGCGGCGGCCGTGTCGCGCTCGGCCTGCAGCTGGTAGTTCGCTGCGGCCTGCTGCGTGGCCTCGGCGGACTGCGCGACCTGGGTGGCCAGGTCGGCCGTCAGGGTGGGCAGTTGCATGGTCTGTGTCGTCTCGGCGGCGTTGGCCGTGGCTGCACCCGCCGCCGCCATGCTGAGAACGCCACCGGCAACTCCGGCCCGCACGGCGATGTTCGTCGTCGCGCTGCGGCGGGGTTTCCGGTGGCTGCGTATGTGAGCGGTGTGGGACATGAGACCAACCGGTATCAGGGGCTCCTCCATACCTTCAAGAAACGTGTGCTGCGCCACAATTGTTCAACGGACCCCATCAACCCCGGGTGTGTCGTTCCTTATTGACGCCGTAACGGACATTGTGGACCCGGGTGATCAGGCATGTGATCACGGTCTTTCGTCGGTACGCCCGAATTGCCCGCTGCCTACCATCTGTTGGGACTGGTGGCCAAGCCCCGTTCTCATGCGCCTCTCATGAGTGTGGCGGAGGTCACGGAACGGTTACCGGAATGCGTGCGTCCTGCGTGGGTACCGCGGGCGGGTGACTTCGTGAACGTGTGCACGCGTCCACACCGTGCCGCGCGCATCCCTCTGATGTGTGAACGGGCCTGCACTATCAAGCCGCCCCGTCCAACTCCAATTTGCATGCAAGGGAAGCCTCTTGATATTGAGACGCCACCCTCGGGCTGCGATGACGAGCGGAAATGTCACCTCTGGTGACCGGTCGGGCGCTTCGCGTGCGAAGGTCGCCGCCCGCTCGGCGTGGAGATCCTTCGCCGGGTGGTGGAGATCACAAAGCTTGTGTAATACCCCGTGTCGCAGATCACAGAGCGCCGGGCATAAGATGCGGGGCAGTTGGGCTTGTGACCTGCTTCACATGTTCTCGATCTTCGTTGGGACGAACGGGGTTTGAGTGGCGCGTGAGCCGGAAGCGGACCCGATGCCATCGCCAGCAGTCAGTGCCGACTGAGAGGAGCGAGGAGCGGTGAACGCGTATGCGCCCATCCTCGTACTGGGAGCCCTCGGGGCAGGCTTTGCGATCTTCTCCGTGGTCATGGCCACGCTGATCGGTCCGAAGCGGTACAACCGGGCCAAGCTCGAAGCGTACGAGTGCGGCATCGAGCCGACCCCAACGCCGGCCGGCGGCGGGCGCTTCCCCATCAAGTACTACCTGACGGCGATGCTCTTCATCGTCTTCGACATCGAGATCGTCTTCCTCTACCCCTGGGCCGTCACCTTCGACGCCCTGGGTGTTTTCGGGCTCGTGGAGATGCTGCTCTTCGTGCTCACCGTCTTCGTCGCGTACGCGTACGTATGGCGGCGCGGCGGCCTGGAATGGGACTGAGGGGCCTTTAACTCATGGGACTCGAAGAAAAGCTGCCGAGCGGTTTCCTGCTGACCACCGTCGAGCAGGCCGCGGGCTGGGTACGCAAGGCGTCCGTCTTCCCGGCCACGTTCGGCCTCGCCTGCTGCGCCATCGAGATGATGACGACCGGCGCCGGACGGTACGACCTCGCGCGCTTCGGCATGGAGGTCTTCCGCGGATCACCCCGCCAGGCGGACCTGATGATCGTCGCGGGCCGGGTCAGCCAGAAGATGGCGCCGGTGCTGCGGCAGGTCTATGACCAGATGCCGAACCCCAAGTGGGTCATCTCCATGGGGGTCTGCGCGTCGTCGGGCGGCATGTTCAACAACTACGCGATCGTGCAGGGCGTCGACCACATCGTCCCGGTCGACATCTACCTCCCGGGCTGCCCGCCACGGCCCGAGATGCTGATGGACGCGATCCTCAAGCTCCACCAGAAGATCCAGTCCTCCAAGCTCGGCGTGAACGCCGAGGAGGCGGCCCGTGAGGCGGAGGAGGCGGCGCTCAAGGCACTGCCCACCATCGAGATGAAGGGCCTGCTGCGGTGAGCGACGCGAACGGCACCAACGGAGCCAACCCGGAGAAGGACCTGAGCGCCTCCAACCTCCCGGGGCAGCGAGGCGAGGGCGGTGAGGAGATCCGCGTCCAGCGCGGCATGTTCGGCGCCAGCAACGGCGGCGACACCTCCGGTTACGGCGGCCTGGTCCGCTCGGTCCGCCTGCCGGGCGAGGCGAGCCGGCCCTACGGCGGCTGGTTCGACGAGGTCGCCGACGAGCTGGAGGGCGCCCTGGAGGAACAGGGCCTGCTTCCCGGCAACGCGATCGAGAAGACGATCGTCGACCGCGACGAACTCACCTTCCACATCGAACGCGAGCACCTGGTCCGCGTCGCCCAGACCCTGCGCGACGACCCGGCCCTGCGCTTCGAACTCTGCACCGGCGTCAGCGCGGTCCACTACCTGCACGACAAGGGCCGCGAGCTGCACGCCGTCTACCACCTGCGCTCGATCACCCACAACCGGCTGATCCGCCTCGAAGTCAGCGCCCCGGACAGTGATCCGCACATCCCGTCCCTGGTCCCGGTCTATCCGACCAACGACTGGCACGAGCGCGAGACGTACGACTTCTTCGGCATCGTCTTCGACGGTCACCCGGCCCTGACGCGGATCATGATGCCGGACGACTGGCAGGGCCACCCGCAGCGCAAGGACTATCCCCTCGGCGGCATCGCCGTCGAGTACAAGGGCGCCCAGATCCCGGCTCCGGACCAGCGGAGGTCGTACTCGTGAGCACGCAGTCAGCATCCGCCTCCGCCGCTTCCGCGCGCGAGACCACCGAGGGGACCGTATATACGGTCACCGGTGGCGACTGGGACGAGGTCGTCCAGTCCGCGGCCAAGGCCGACGACGAGCGCATCGTCGTCAACATGGGGCCCCAGCACCCCTCCACACACGGTGTGCTCCGTCTGATCCTGGAGATCGACGGCGAGACGGTCACCGAGGCCCGCTGCGGCATCGGCTACCTGCACACCGGTATCGAGAAGAACCTCGAATACCGCACGTGGACGCAGGGCACCACGTTCGTGACGCGCATGGACTATCTGACGTCCTTCTTCAACGAGACCGCCTACTGTCTCGCCGTCGAGAAACTCCTCGGCGTCGAGGACCAGATCACCGAGCGGGCGAAGATCATCCGAGTGCTCCTGATGGAGCTGAACCGGCTGTCCTCCCACCTGGTGTGCATCGCCACCGGCGGCATGGAACTCGGCGCCACCACGATCATGATCTACGGATTCCGCGATCGTGAAATGATTCTCGACATCTACGAGCTCATCACGGGCCTGCGGATGAACCACGCGTACATCCGCCCCGGCGGACTCGCCCAGGACCTGCCGCCCGGCGCGGTGGACCAGATCCGCGAGTTCGTGAAGAAGATGAAGAAGAACCTCCCCGAGTACGACAAGCTCGCCACCGGGAACCCCATCTTCAAGGCCCGTATGCAGGACGTCGGTTACCTCGACCTGGCCGGCTGCATGGCCCTCGGCGCCACCGGGCCGATCCTGCGCTCCACCGGCCTGCCGCACGACCTGCGCAAGGCGCAGCCGTACTGCGACTACGAGACGTACGACTTCGACATCCCGACCGCCGACACCTGCGACTCCTACGGCCGCTTCCTCATCCGCCTGGAGGAGATGCGCCAGTCGCTCAGGATTGTCGAGCAGTGCCTGGACCGGCTGCAGCCCGGCCCGGTCATGGTCGCCGACAAGAAGATCGCCTGGCCCGCCCAACTCGCGCTCGGGCCGGATGGGTTGGGGAACTCGCTCGACCACATCAAGCAGATCATGGGCACCTCCATGGAAGCCCTGATCCACCACTTCAAGCTGGTGACCGAAGGCTTCCGCGTGCCGCCGGGACAGGCGTACGCGGCGGTCGAGTCGCCCAAGGGCGAACTCGGGGTGCACGCCGTGTCCGACGGAGGCACCCGCCCCTACCGGGTCCACTTCAGGGACCCGTCCTTCACCAACCTTCAGGCCATGGCGGCGATGTGCGAGGGCGGCCAGGTCGCCGACGTCATCGTCGCCGTCGCGTCCATCGACCCCGTGATGGGAGGCGTCGACCGGTGACCACCAGTTCTTCGGAGCAGGGCGTCAGTCTGGGCATGCCCCAACTGCCCGCGCCCGCCTACCCGGACGACGTCCGGGCCCGACTGGAGGAGGACGGGCGGGAGATCATCGCCCGCTACCCGGACTCCCGCTCGGCCCTCCTGCCATTGCTGCACCTGGTGCAGGCGGAGGAGGGGCATGTCACGCGCACAGGGCAGCAGTTCTGCGCGACCCTGCTGGACCTGACGACGGCCGAGGTCGCCGCCGTGGCGACCTTCTACTCCATGTACCGGCGCCGGCCGAGCGGTGACTACCAGGTCGGGGTCTGCACCAACACCCTGTGCGCGGTGATGGGCGGCGACGCGATCTTCGAGTCGCTCCAGGAGCACCTCGGCGTCGGCAACGGTGAGACCACCGACGACGGCAAGGTCACCCTGGAGCACATCGAGTGCAACGCGGCCTGCGACTTCGCGCCGGTGGTGATGGTCAACTGGGAGTTCTTCGACAACCAGACCCCGGCCAGCGCCCGCCGCCTCGTCGACGACCTGCGCGCGGGCGCTCCGGTGGAGCCCACGCGCGGGGCGCCGATGTGCACCTTCAAGGAGACCGCGCGGATCCTCGCCGGCTTCCCCGACGAGCGGCCCGGGGCCGTCGAGGCAAGCGGCGGTGCGGGACCCGCGTCGCTGGTGGGCCTCCGCCTGGCCAGGGGAGAGACCGCACCCGCGCGCGTGGTCCATCCGCGGGGCTCCTCCGCAGTGCCGCAGGACCAGTCGCCGACGACCGAGCACCTCAGTTCGCACGATGCGCCGCAGGACACGTCGGCCTCCGACCCCGCCCACCCGGCCGGGCCTGTCGCCGAGGAGGGGGAGTGATGACCTTGGCACCCGAACTGAAAGACCACAGCCCCGAGAAGCTGCTCGCACCCGTGCTGTCGGCCTTCTGGGACGAGGACGAGTCCTGGACCCTGGACACGTACCGAAGGCACGAGGGATACGAGGGGCTCCGCAAGGCGCTCGCCATGTCGCCGGACGACCTCATCGCGTATGTGAAGGACTCCGGTCTGCGCGGTCGTGGTGGCGCCGGCTTCCCCACCGGAATGAAATGGCAATTCATTCCCCAAGGGGATGGAAAACCACACTATCTAGTTGTCAACGCCGACGAGTCGGAGCCGGGAACCTGTAAGGACATCCCGCTCCTGTTCGCGAACCCGCATAGCCTCATCGAGGGCATTGTCATCGCGTGTTATGCCATCAGGTCGTCGCATGCCTTCATCTATCTGCGTGGTGAAGTCGTCCCCGTATTGCGGCGGTTGCACGAGGCCGTACGTGAGGCCTACGCGGCGGGCTACCTCGGCGAGAACATCCTGGGCAGCGGACTCGACCTCCAGCTCACCGTGCACGCGGGCGCCGGCGCGTACATCTGCGGTGAGGAGACCGCGCTGCTCGACTCGCTCGAAGGCCGCCGTGGTCAACCGCGGCTCCGTCCCCCTTTCCCTGCGGTCGCGGGCCTCTATGCGTGCCCGACTGTTGTGAATAACGTCGAGTCGATCGCGTCAGTTCCCGCCATTCTGCAAAAAGGCAAGGAATGGTTCAGGTCGATGGGCAGCGAGAAGTCCCCGGGCTTCACGCTCTACTCGCTCAGCGGCCATGTCACCAGTCCCGGTCAGTACGAGGCGCCGCTCGGCATCACACTCCGCCAACTGCTCGACATGAGCGGCGGCATGCGGGCCGGGCATCGCCTCAAGTTCTGGACGCCGGGCGGGTCTTCCACCCCGATGTTCACCGACGAGCATCTCGACGTCCCTCTTGATTACGAAGGAGTGGGTGCCGCGGGTTCCATGCTCGGCACCAAGGCTCTGCAATGTTTCGACGAGACGACCTGCGTCGTGCGTGCCGTCACCCGCTGGACCGAGTTCTACGCCCACGAGTCCTGCGGCAAGTGCACCCCGTGCCGTGAAGGGACGTACTGGCTCGTGCAGTTGCTGCGCGACATCGAGGCCGGCAAGGGCGTCATGTCCGACCTCGACAAGCTGAACGACATCGCCGACAACATCAACGGCAAGTCCTTCTGCGCCCTCGGCGACGGCGCCGCCTCGCCGATCTTCTCCTCGCTCAAGTACTTCCGCGAGGAGTACGAGCAGCACATCACGGGCCGGGGCTGCCCCTTCGACCCGGCCAAGTCCACGGCCTGGGCCGACCGCACGGAGGTGAACGCATGACGGTACAGCAGTCGACTAGCGGCTCCGCCGCGGGCTCACGCTCCTCCGGAGGGGGCGAAGCGGCGGTCCCGCCCGAGGATCTCGTGTCGCTGACCATCGACGGCGCCGAGATCAGCGTGCCCAAGGGCACTCTGGTCATCCGCGCCGCCGAGCAACTCGGCATCGAGATCCCCAGGTTCTGCGACCATCCCCTCCTCGACCCGGTCGGCGCCTGCCGCCAGTGCATCGTCGAGGTCGAGGGCCAGCGCAAACCGATGGCGTCCTGCACGATCACGTGCACCGACGGCATGGTCGTCAAGACCCAGCTCACCTCGCCCGTAGCGGAGAAGTCCCAGCACGGTGTGATGGAGCTGCTCCTCATCAACCACCCGCTGGACTGCCCGGTCTGCGACAAGGGCGGCGAGTGCCCGCTGCAGAACCAGGCGATGTCCCACGGCAACGCCGAGTCCCGCTTCGAGGGCAAGAAGCGGACCTACGAGAAGCCCGTCCCGATCTCCACCCAGGTCCTCCTGGACCGCGAACGGTGCGTGCTGTGCGCCCGCTGCACCCGCTTCTCCAACCAGATCGCGGGCGACCCGATGATCGAGATGGTCGAGCGGGGCGCGCTCCAGCAGATCGGCACCGGTGAGGGCGACCCCTTCGAGTCCTACTTCTCCGGGAACACCATCCAGATCTGCCCGGTGGGCGCGCTCACCTCGGCGGCGTACCGATTCCGCTCCCGCCCCTTCGACCTGGTCTCCACGCCCTCCGTGTGCGAGCACTGCTCCGGGGGCTGCGCGACCCGCACCGACCACCGGCGCGGCAAGGTCATGCGGCGCCTGGCCGCCGTGGACCCCGAGGTCAACGAGGAGTGGGTCTGCGACAAGGGGCGCTTCGGCTTCCGGTACGCGCAGCAGCGCGACCGGCTGCAGACGCCCCTGGTGCGCAACGCGGACGGCGTCCTGGAGCCCGCGTCCTGGCCGGAGGCCCTGGAGGCCGCCGCCCAGGGACTGTCGGCCGCGCGGGGCCGGACCGGTGTCCTGACCGGCGGCCGCCTCACCATCGAGGACGCCTACGCGTACAGCAAGTTCGCGCGCGTGGCGCTCGACACCAACGACATCGACTTCCGCGCGCGCGTGCACAGCAGCGAGGAGGCCGACTTCCTGGCCGCCCGGGTCGCCGGACGCGGCCGGGACCTCGACGGCGACGGCGTCACGTACACCTCCCTGGAGAAGGCGCCCGCCGTCCTGCTGGTCGGGTTCGAGTCCGAGGAGGAGGCGCCCGGCGTCTTCCTGCGGCTGCGCAAGGCCTCGCGCAAGCACGGGCAGCGGGTGTTCTCGCTCGCCACCTACGCCACGCGGGGACTGGAGAAGGCGGGCGGCATCCTGCTGCCGGCCGCTCCCGGCACCGAGACCGAGTGGCTGGACGCGCTCGCCAGCGGGTTCGGTCTGGAGGACGACGGCGCCCGCGCCTCCGAGGCGCTGCGCACCGAGGGTGCGGTGATCGTCGTCGGCGAGCGGCTGGCCGCCGTCGCCGGGGGCCTCACCGCCGCCGTACGGGCCGCGTTCGCGACCGGTGCCCGGCTGGTGTGGATTCCGCGCCGGGCCGGGGAACGGGGTGCGATCGAGGCGGGCGCGCTGCCGTCGCTGCTGCCGGGCGGGCGTCCGGCCACCGACCCACGCGCGCGTGAGGAGGTCGCCGTCGCCTGGGGCGTCGCCGAACTCCCGCACCGCTACGGCCGCGACGCCGGCCAGATCGTCGAGGCCGCCGCCGGTGGTGAACTCCGGGCGCTCCTCGTCGCCGGTGTGGAGCCGGGCGACCTGTCCGACCCGGCACGCGCGCGTGCGGCACTGCACGAAGTCGGCTTCCTGGTGTCGCTCGAACTGCGGCCCAGCGAGGTCACCGAACACGCGGATGTCGTCCTCCCGGTCGCGGCGGTCGCCGAGAAGGCGGGCGCCTTCCTCAACTGGGAGGGCCGGGTCCGTTTCTTCGACGCCGCGCTCAAGCCCGACCAGATGACCCGCACCCTCGCTCCCACCGACGCGCGCGTGCTGGACATGCTGGCCGACGCCATGGACGTACACCTGGGTCTGCCCGATCTGCGCACCACGCGCGCGGAGTTGGACCGGCTGGGTGCCTGGGACGGGCCGCGGGCCAGCGATCCGCTGGAGACCGCGGGTGTGCTGCCCCGGCCGGCCGCCGGGGAGGCCGTGCTGGCCGGACACCGGTTGCTGCTCGACCAGGGCGCGCTCCAGGAGGGCGACGAAGCGCTCGCCGGCACCCGGCACGCCGCCCACGCGCGCGTGTCGGCCGCCACGGCCGGCGAGGCGGGCGTCAAGGACGGCGACGCGCTCGCCGTGACCGGCACCTCCGGAACCGTCGAACTCCCGCTGCGGATCACCGAGATGCCCGACCGCGTGGTCTGGCTCCCGCTGAACTCCACCGGCGGGGGCGTCGCCTCCGACACCGGGGCGCTGCCCGGCGCACTCGTCCGCATCGGCCCGGCCACGCTCGCGGGCGAGGCCCCCAAGGAGGTGGAGGCATGAGTCCTTACGGCATGAGCCCGTACCTCGCCGCGGAAGACCTCTCGATGTTCGGCCGCGACCCCTGGTGGCTGGTCGTCGTCAAAGCGGTGTTCTGCTTCGCATTCCTGATGATCACCGTGCTGTTCTCGATCGTCTGGGAACGCAAGGTCGTCGCCTGGATGCAGCTGCGCATCGGACCCAACCGGCACGGCCCCTGGGGCATGCTCCAGTCGCTCGCCGACGGCGTGAAGCTGATGCTCAAGGAAGACCTGATCGTCAAGCGCGCGGACAAGCTGATCTACATCCTCGCGCCGATCATCGCGGCCATCCCGGCCTTCATGGCGATCGCGGTGATCCCCTTCGGGCCCGCCGACAACGAGGTCTCGATCTTCGGCCACCGCACCACGATGCAGCTCACCGACCTGCCGATCGCGATGCTCTACATCCTCGCGGTCGCCTCGGTCGGCATCTACGGCATCGTCCTTGCCGGCTGGAGCTCCGGCTCCACCTACCCGCTGCTCGGCGGTCTGCGCTCCTGCGCGCAGATGATCTCCTACGAGATCGCGATGGGCGCCGCGTTCGCCTCGGTGTTCCTCTACTCGGGGTCGATGTCGACCTCGACGATCGTTGAACAACAGCACGACCGCTGGTACATCATCCTGCTGCCGGTCTCCTTCATCATCTACATCATCACGATGGTCGGTGAGACCAACCGCGCCCCCTTCGACATGCCGGAGTCCGAGGGCGACCTGGTCGGCGGCTTCAACACCGAGTACTCGTCCATCAAGTTCGCGCTCTTCATGCTCGCCGAGTACGTGAACATGGTGACGGTCTCCGCGGTGTCGACCACGCTCTTCCTGGGCGGCTGGCGGGCCCCGTGGCCGATCAGCTCCTTCTGGGAGGGCGCGAACCACGGCTGGTGGCCGATGCTCTGGTTCGTCATCAAGGTCCAGCTGCTGCTGTTCTTCTTCATCTGGCTCCGCGGCACCCTCCCGCGCGTGCGCTACGACCAGTTGATGAAGCTCGGCTGGAAGGTCCTCATCCCGGTCTCCGTCGTCTGGCTGATGCTCGTCGCGACCGTGCGGACCCTGAAGAACGAGAACTACGACTTCGCCGACATCGCCCTCTACATCGGCGGCGGTGTGCTCGTCCTGCTGTTGCTGTCCTTCATCGCGGACATGTTCCGACAGAAGGCCAAGGACGACGCGCAACTGGCCGAGGAACCCGCCGGGTTCGACGCGATGGCGGGCGGATTCCCCGTACCGCCGCTGCCGGGACAGGAGTTGCCGCCGGTGCCCCGGCGCCCCTCGCGCCGCGAGCGGGAGTTGATTGTCAGTGGTGGGTCGGACACTGGCAGTGACGGATCTCTGGATGGAAAGGAGGCGTCCGATGGCTGAGGAGCCCAAGGAGACCACACCCGGTTTCCAGAACCCCGTGGCCGGCTTCGGCGTGACCTTCAAGGCCATGTTCAAGAAGCGGCTGACCGAGCAGTACCCGGAGCAGGAGAAGACCACAGCCCCCCGGTTCCATGGACGGCACCAGCTCAACCGCCATCCGGACGGCCTGGAGAAGTGCGTCGGCTGCGAGCTGTGCGCCTGGGCCTGCCCCGCCGACGCCATCTATGTGGAGGGCGCCGACAACACCGACGAGGAGCGCTACTCGCCGGGCGAGCGGTACGGCCGCGTCTACCAGATCAACTACGCCCGCTGCATCCTGTGCGGCCTGTGCATCGAGGCGTGCCCCACGCGCGCGTTGACGATGACCAACGAGTTCGAGCTGGCGGACACCAGCCGCGCCAACCTCATCTACACCAAGGAACAGCTGCTGGCGGGCCTCGACGACACCATGGTCGACACCCCGCACGCCATCTACCCGGGGATGGACGAACAGGACTACTACCGGGGCCTGGTGACGGAGGCCGCGCCCGGCACGGTGCCCCAGGTCGCCGTCTCCAAGGGCGAACTGCATCCATTGGCAAGCCCTTCGGGCGCGGCCGAGGAAGAGGGGGTGGAGGCATGAGCGCGCAGCTCGCCGCCGCCTACTCCACCTCCACCGGCGAGGCCTTCCAGTTCTGGGTCCTCGGCACGGTCGCGGTGATCGGCGCCCTGTCCACCATCCTTATGAAGAGGGCCGTGCACAGCGCCCTCTCCCTCGCCGGGACCATGATCATCCTGGCGGTGTTCTACCTCGCCAACGGCGCCTACTTCCTGGGCGTCGTACAGATCGTCGTCTACACCGGCGCGATCATGATGCTGTTCCTCTTCGTGGTGATGCTGGTCGGCGTCACGGCCGCCGACTCCCTGACGGAGACCATCAAGGGCCAGCGCTGGCTGGCCCTTCTCTGCGGGCTCGGCTTCGGCATCCTGCTGGTCGCGGGCATCGGCAACGCCTCGCTCAACCAGTTCGACGGCCTGAGCACGGCCAACGCGAACGGCAACGTACAGGGCCTGGCCGCCCTCATCTTCACCAAGTACGTGTTCGCCTTCGAAATCACCGGCGCCCTGCTGATCACGGCAGCCGTCGGCGCCATGGTGCTCACGCACCGCGAGCGCACCGAGCGGCCCAAGACCCAGCGCGAGCTGTCCGAGCAGCGCGTCCGCGAGGGCAAGCACGTCCCGCCGCTCCCCGCCCCCGGCGTCTACGCCCGGCACAACGCGGTGGACATCGCGGGCCTGCTGCCCGACGGCACCCCGTCCGAGCTCACGGTCAGCAAGACGCTCCGTGACCGCGGCCAGATCCGCGACGTGTCCAGCGAGGCGCTCAACGACCTGCGGGCCCTGGAGCAGCGCGCCGAGGAGCGCCTGGAGCGCACCGGGATCGAGTCGGCGAACCTCAAGCGGACCGAGGAGGCGTCGAAGTGAACCCCGTCAACTACCTCTATCTCTCCGCCCTGTTGTTCACGATCGGCGCCACCGGGGTGCTGATCAGGCGGAACGCGATCGTCGTGTTCATGTGCATCGAGCTGATGCTCAACGCCTGCAATCTCGCGTTCGTCACCTTCTCCCGGATGCACGGCAACCTCGACGGTCAGGTCATCGCCTTCTTCACGATGGTCGTCGCCGCCGCGGAGGTCGTGGTCGGGCTCGCGATCATCGTGTCGCTGTTCCGTTCCCGCCACTCGGCCTCGGTCGACGACGCCAGCCTGATGAAGCTCTGAGGGGTCGCTGAATCGTGGAGAACCTGATTGCGCTGCTGGTAGCGGCGCCTCTGCTCGGAGCGGTCGTCCTGCTGTGCGGCGGCCGGCGGCTCGATGCCGTCGGCCACTGGATCGGCACGATCCTCTCGTCCGCCTCCTTCGTGATCGGTGTCGTCCTCTTCACCGACCTGCTGGGGAAGAACGCCGAGCACCGGACGCTCATGCAGCACCTGTGGACCTGGGTCCCCGTCGAGGGCTTCCAGGCGGACGTCACCTTCCGCCTCGACCAGCTGTCGATGACCTTCGTCCTGCTGATCACCGGTGTCGGCTCGCTCATTCACCTGTACTCGGTCGGGTACATGGAGCACGACGAGCGCCGGCGCCGCTTCTTCGGCTATCTGAACCTGTTCCTCGCGGCGATGCTGATCCTCGTCCTCGCCGACAACTACCTGCTCCTGTACGTCGGTTGGGAAGGCGTCGGTCTCGCCTCCTACCTGCTGATCGGCTTCTGGCAGCACAAGCCCAGCGCGGCGACCGCCGCGAAGAAGGCCTTCCTGGTCAACCGGGTCGGCGACATGGGCCTGTCGATCGCCATCATGCTGATGTTCACGACGTTCGGGACCTTCGCCTTCGGCCCGGTCCTCAGCCACGTCGGTGACGCCTCCGAGGGCAAGCTCACGGGCATCGCCCTGATGCTGCTGCTCGCCGCCTGCGGCAAGTCCGCCCAGGTGCCGCTGCAGTCCTGGCTCGGCGACGCGATGGAGGGCCCGACCCCGGTCTCGGCCCTCATCCACGCGGCGACCATGGTGACCGCGGGCGTGTACCTGATCGTCCGCTCCGGAGCGATCTTCAACGCGGCGCCGGACGCACAACTCGTCGTGACCGTCGTCGGTGCCGTCACGCTTCTCTTCGGTGCGATCGTCGGTTGCGCGAAGGACGACATCAAGAAGGCACTCGCCGGCTCGACCATGTCGCAGATCGGCTACATGGTCCTCGCCGCGGGCCTCGGCCCCATCGGCTACGTCTTCGCGATCATGCACCTGGTGACGCACGGCTTCTTCAAGGCCGGGCTGTTCCTCGGCGCCGGTTCGGTCATGCACGGCATGAACGACGAGGTCGACATGAGGAAGTACGGCGGCCTCAGGAAGTACATGCCGGTCACCTTCATCACCTTCGGCCTCGGCTACCTCGCCATCATCGGCTTCCCTGGCCTGTCCGGCTTCTTCTCCAAGGACAAGATCATCGAGGCGGCCTTCGCGAAGGGCGGCGCCGAGGGCTGGATCCTCGGCGGCGCGGCCCTGCTGGGCGCGGCCATCACGGCGTACTACATGACGCGCGTGATGCTGATGACCTTCTTCGGCGAGAAGCGCTGGCAGCCCGACGAGAACGGCAACGAGCCGCACCCGCACGAGTCCCCGAAGACGATGACGATCCCGATGATCGTGCTGGCCTTCGGATCGGTCTTCGCCGGCGGCATCTTCGGCGTCGGCGACCGCTTCCTGCACTGGCTGGAGCCCATCACCGGCCACGAGGAGGGCAACTCCCCGGTCAGCGCCCTGACGGTCACCCTGGCCACCATGGTGGTGCTCGTCATCGGCGTCGCGATCGCCTGGGCGCAGTACGGCCGCCAATCCGTGCCGGCCGTCGCCCCGCGCGGGTCGCTGCTCACCCGGGCCGCCCGCCGCGACCTCCTCCAGGACGACTTCAACCACGTCGTCCTGGTGCGCGGCGGCGAGCACCTCACCCGCTCCCTGGTCTACGTCGACCACACGCTGGTCGACGGCGTCGTCAACGGCACGGCGGCCTCCATGGGCGGCCTCTCCGGAAGGCTGCGCAAGCTGCAGAACGGCTATGCGCGGTCGTACGCGGTCTCGATGTTCGGCGGTGCGGCCATCCTCGTCGCCGCGACCCTGCTGATGAGGGCGGTCTGATACCGATGTCCTTTCCCCTCCTGACAGCGACGGCGGTGCTCCCGGCCCTCGGGGCGGTGGCCACGGCCGCCGTCCCGGCCGCCCGGCGCACCGCCGCGAAATGGCTGGCGCTGCTGGTCTCGCTGGCGACGCTCGCGCTGGCCATCACGATCCTCGTGCGCTTCGACCCGGGCGGCGACCGCTACCAACTCACCGAGTCCCACGCCTGGATCGCCGACTTCGGAGTCCGCTACGAGCTGGGCGTGGACGGCATCGCGGTCGCGCTCCTCGCGCTCACCGCCCTGCTGATCCCGTTCGTGATCCTGGCCGGCTGGCACGACGCCGACCCCCTGGAGACGGGCAACAAGCGCTGGCGGCCCACCCAGGGCTTCTTCGCTCTCATCCTTGCGGTGGAGGCGATGGTGATCATCTCCTTCGAGGCCACCGACGTCTTCCTCTTCTACATCTTCTTCGAAGCCATGCTGATCCCGATGT
The DNA here is from genome assembly GCF_057961495.1 of Streptomyces sp. P5F9. NCBI lineage: Bacteria > Bacillati > Actinomycetota > Actinomycetes > Kitasatosporales > Streptomycetaceae > Streptomyces > Streptomyces sp. P5F9. Next base: position 18,128 of record NZ_JBXVPZ010000110.1, read on the forward strand.
ACTTCCTCATCGGCGGCTTCGGGGACAGCGCCCACGAGCACGGCGACGAGGCGGCGGCGACCCAACGGTCGTACGCGGCGGTCAAGTTCCTGCTCTACAACCTGGTCGGCGGGCTCATCATGCTGGCGGCCGTGATCGGCCTCTACGTAGTGGCCGGGAACTTCTCGCTCGCGGACATCGCGCAGGCGCGGGCCGACGGTTCGCTGCACATGGCGACCAACACCGAACGCTGGCTGTTCCTTGGCTTCTTCTTCGCCTTCGCGGTGAAGGCCCCCCTGTGGCCGCTGCACACCTGGCTGCCCAACGCGATGGGCGAGGCGACGGCGCCGGTCGCCGTACTGATCACGGCAGTTGTCGACAAGGTCGGCACGTTCGCGATGCTCCGCTTCTGCCTCCAGCTGTTCCCGAACGCGAGCAAGTGGGCGACGCCCGTGATCCTCGTCCTCGCCGTGATCAGCATCATCTACGGTGCGCTGCTCGCGGTCGGGCAGCGGGACATCAAGCGGCTGGTGGCGTACGCGTCGATCTCGCACTTCGGGTTCATCGTGCTGGGCATCTTCGCGATGACCAGCCAGGGCCAGTCCGGCGCGACGCTCTACATGGTCAACCACGGTATTTCCACGGCCGCGTTGATGCTGGTCGCCGGGTTCCTGATCTCGCGGCGCGGCTCGCGTCTGATCGCCGACTACGGAGGGGTGCAGAAAGTCGCCCCGGTGCTCGCGGGCACCTTCCTGATCGGCGGATTGGCCACGCTGTCGCTGCCGGGACTCGCGCCCTTCGTGAGTGAGTTCCTGGTCCTGGTCGGCACGTTCTCGCGCTACCCGGCGATCGGGATCATCGCGACCTTCGGCATCGTCCTCGCCGCGCTGTACACCCTGGTCCTCTACCAGAGGACGATGACGGGCCCGGTGAAGCCCGAGGTCGCCTCGATGCCGGACCTGCGCGCGCGTGAACTCGTCGTCGTCGCCCCGCTGATCGTGCTGCTGGTCTTCCTGGGCGTCTACCCGAAGCCCGTCACGGACATCGTGAACCCGTCGGTCAAGCAGACCTTGTCCGACGTGCACAAGAAGGATCCCAAGCCCTCGGTGGAGGCGGCCAAGTGAGCGCAACAGCCGTCCACAGCCTGTGGACAACGGCGGCAACCGCGGCCGACCCGATCTCGAAGATCGACGCGCCGAAGATCGAGTACGGGCAATTGTCGCCCACCTTGATCATCCTCGGTGCGGCCCTCATCGGGGTCCTGGTCGAGGCGTTCGTCCCGCGCAAGTCCCGTTACTACGCCCAGGTGTTCGTGTCCGCCGTAGCGCTCTGTGCCGCCTTCGCGGCGGTCGTGGCGCTCGCGGCGGACGGCTACGGCACCACCAAGGCGCACATCGCGGCGATGGGCGCGATCGCGGTCGACGGACCGGCCCTGTTCCTCCAGGGTGTGATCCTGCTGTCCGGACTGGTCGGCCTGTTCACCTTCGCGGAACGGCGACTCGACCCCGAGGCGCACGGCAACCGCGTCGACTCCTTCGCGGCGCAGGCCGCCTCCGTCCCGGGCAGCGACAGCGAGAAGGCCGCGGTCAAGGCCGGGTTCACCACCACGGAGGTGTTCCCGCTCCTGCTCTTCGCGGTCGCCGGCATGCTCGTCTTCCCGTCGGCCAACGACCTGCTGACCCTGTTCGTGGCTCTGGAAGTCTTCTCGCTCCCGCTCTACCTCCTGTGCGCCCTGGCCCGCCGCAAGCGGCTCCTGTCGCAGGAGGCCGCGGTCAAGTACTTCCTCCTCGGCGCCTTCGCCTCCGCGTTCACCCTGTTCGGCATCGCGCTGCTCTACGGCTACGCGGGCTCGATGTCGTACGCCACGATCTCCCAGGTCGTCGACGGCTCCATCACCAACATCAACCCGGCCCTCGCCGACACCATGGGCAACGACGCGCTGCTGCTCATCGGCGGCGCGATGATCGTCATGGGGCTGCTCTTCAAGGTGGGCGCGGTGCCGTTCCACATGTGGACGCCCGACGTCTACCAGGGCGCGCCGACGCCGGTCACCGGCTTCATGGCCGCCGCGACCAAGGTGGCCGCCTTCGGAGCGCTGCTCCGGCTGCTCTACGTCGTGCTGCCGGGCCTGCGCTGGGACTGGCGGCCCGTCATGTGGGGCGTGGCCATCATCACGATGCTGGGCGGTGCGATCGTCGCGATCACCCAGACCGACATCAAGCGGCTGCTGGCGTACTCGTCGATCGCGCACGCGGGCTTCATCCTCGCGGGTGTCATCGCGACCACCCGGGACGGCGTCTCGTCCGTGCTCTTCTACCTGGGCGCCTACTCGTTCGTGACGATCGGCGCGTTCGCGGTCGTCACCCTCGTCCGGGACGCGGGCGGCGAGGCGACGCACCTGTCGAAGTGGGCGGGGCTGGGGCGGAGGTCGCCGCTGGTCGCGGCCGTGTTCGCGGTGTTCCTGCTGTCCTTCGCGGGCATTCCGCTGACGGCCGGCTTCGCCGGGAAGTTCGCCGTGTTCAAGGCGGCGGCGGCCGGCGGCGCGGCACCGCTGGTCGTGGTCGGTGTGCTCTCCTCCGCCATCGCGGCGTTCTTCTACATCCGCGTGATCGTGCTCATGTTCTTCAGCGAGCCGAGGCCCGACGGCCCCACCGTCGCGGTCCCGTCCCCGCTGACCATGGCGACGATCGGGGTGGCCGTGGCGGCGACGCTCGTCCTCGGTGTGGCCCCGCAGTACTTCCTGGACCTGGCGAACCAGGCGGGAGTCTTTGTCCGCTGAGGGCAGGCCGAAGGCCCCGGTTCCCTACGAGGGAGCCGGGGCCTTCGGCTGTGTGAGGTCAGGCCTTCGGGCAGACGACCTCGGGGTTCCAGGGTGCGAACAGGCCCTTGGTGTTGGGCTTGTAGATCCAGGCGTGGAGGGTGAAGTAGCCGGGGACCTGGTCCTTCTGGAAGGTCTGCCCGAACAGCGTCGGCGCGGTCGTCTGGCCCGTGTCCTTCACCATCCACTCCACCGCGACCAGCCGGCGCCCTTCGACGAAGTCGGACCCGTCCGCGTACAGCAGGGCCGCCGGTTTCGCCGGATCGACTGAATCGATGTTCGCCGGGTTGATGTAGTGGTAGCCCATGCCGCCCTCGGGCGGGTTGTCGACGCAGTCGTCGGAGCGTAGGTATCCGGCGCTCGGGACAACCGCGAACGCCTCGTACCCATACTTCGCCGTGGCCTGGTACGTCTTGCTCAGCGTGGTCCACACGGACGGGTCGGGGTCGGACGCGGCCTGGGCCGGGGCGGCGGTCAGCGCGAAGGCCGCGGCCGTCGCCACCGCGACGGCGGCCTTGACGACACCCTGCAGGGACCGAGGGGACATGGTGGGGCTCCTTGGCTTCGGGAGGCGTCCGCACGCACGGCGCGCCGTCCGTTCGGGGCGTGGCGGGCCTCCGCGGTCCCGCCCGAGCAGCATGTTCCGGCGGTGGCGCTCGCGCCATGTGACGGACGCCATTCGAATGACCACACCCGGTCACGGTCGCCAGCCTGTGGATAACTCCGACGGTGTCAGCGCGGAGCCCTATCGTGGACGCAGTGGTCGAGGGACGACGTACGGGGGACGAGCGATGCACGGGATGGGCGGGACGGTTGTGACGACCGAAGTACGGACGCCGGCGGCACAGGGCGAGAGCGAGGCACTGGCCACGCTCCACCGCGTCTTCGGCTACGACAGCTTCCGCGGCGAGCAGGAAGAGGTCATCGAGCATGTGGTGGCGGGCGGCGACGCCGTCGTCCTCATGCCGACCGGCGGCGGCAAGTCGTTGTGCTACCAGATCCCGTCCCTGGTCAGACCCGGTACGGGAGTGGTCGTCTCCCCGCTGATCGCGCTGATGCAGGACCAGGTGGACGCGCTGCGGGCGCTCGGGGTGCGCGCCGGGTTCATGAACTCGACGCAGGACTTCGACGAGCGGCGCGTGGTCGAGGCGGAGTTCCTGGCGGGCGAGCTGGACCTGATCTATCTCGCGCCGGAGCGGCTGCGGCTCGACAACACGCTGGACCTGCTGTCGCGCGGCAAGATCTCGGTGTTCGCGATCGACGAGGCGCACTGTGTGTCGTCCTGGGGCCACGATTTCCGCCCGGACTATCTGTCCCTCTCGGTGCTCGGCGAGCGCTGGCCCGACGTCCCGCGGATCGCGCTCACGGCGACGGCCACGGACGCGACGCACAAGGAGATCACCCAGCGGCTCAACATGCCGAGTGCGCGGCACTTCGTGGCGAGCTTCGACCGGCCCAACATCCAGTACCGGATCGTGCCGAAGGCCGACCCCAAGAAGCAGCTGCTGAGCTTCCTGCGCGAGGAGCACGCGGGCGACGCGGGCATCGTGTACTGCCTGTCGCGCAAGTCCGTCGACACGACCGCCGAGTTCCTGTCGCGCAACGGCATCGAGGCCGTGCCGTACCACGCGGGCCTGGACTCGGGCACCCGCGCGGCACACCAGTCCCGGTTCCTGCGCGAGGACGGCCTGATCGTCGTCGCGACCATCGCCTTCGGCATGGGCATCGACAAGCCGGACGTACGGTTCGTCGCCCACCTCGACCTGCCCAAGTCCGTCGAGGGCTACTACCAGGAGACGGGTCGTGCCGGGCGCGACGGCATGCCCTCCACGGCGTGGATGGCGTACGGCCTGAACGACGTCATACAACAGCGCAAGATGATCCAGTCCAGCGAGGGCGACGAGGCGTTCCGCCGGCGGGCCGCCTCCCACCTGGAGGCCATGCTCGCGCTGTGCGAGACCGCGCAGTGCCGACGCGGCCAACTGCTCGCCTACTTCGGGCAGGACCCGGACGCGGCGGGCTGCGGCAACTGCGACACCTGCCTCACCCCGCCCGAGACCTGGGACGGCACGGTCGCCGCGCAGAAGGTGCTGTCCACGGTGGTGCGGCTGCAGCGGGAGCGGGGCCAGAAGTTCGGTGCCCTGCAGATCGTCGACATCCTCCTGGGGCGCCGGTCGGCCAAGGTGATCCAGTTCGACCACGACCAGCTGTCCGTGTTCGGCATCGGCCAGGACCTGGCCGAGGGTGAATGGCGGGGCGTCGTACGGCAGTTGCTGGCGCAGGGGCTGCTCGCGGTCGAGGGGGAGTACGGCACGCTGGTACTCACCGAGGCGAGCGGCACGGTGCTGCGGCGCGAGCGCGAGGTACCGCTGCGCAAGGAACCGAAGAAGCCGGCCGGCTCCTCGCGGTCCGGGTCCTCGTCCTCGGGCCGGGGCGAGCGCAAGGCCAAGGCCGCGGCGGTGGAGCTACCCGAGTCGCTGCAACCGGCCTTCGAGGCCCTGCGCGCCTGGCGTGCGGAGCAGGCTCGTGAGCAGGGGGTTCCGGCGTACGTCATCTTCCACGACGCCACGCTGCGGGAGATCGCGACGGTCTGGCCGACGTCGGTGGGGCAGCTCGGCGAGATCAGCGGCGTCGGCGAGAAGAAGCTGGCGACGTACGGGGAGGGCGTGATCGGGGTGCTGGCTTCGCTGGGTGAGGCCCCAGCAGCAATGCCTCCGGCTGCGGTGCAAGTGCCGGCACCGGTGCAGGCACAGGCACAGGCATCGGCACCCGCGTCGGGGCGGGCGGCGAAGGATGTCGACCCCGGGGCGGATTACTGGCCGGAGATGGATGCGGAGCCGGAGCCCGAGGACTGGATGTAGGGGCTGGGACCGGGG
>NZ_JBXVPZ010000111.1:0-23224 GCF_057961495.1 Streptomyces sp. P5F9
GCCCGAAACCGGCGGGGGACGGTCCGAACGACATAGGGCTCGCTGTCCTTCCAGGGGCCAACGACTGTTGATCCCGGCACATTGCCATACGCGGCTGAGACACCCCTGTGCGGCCCCCGTGCCTTGTTCCCCCGACTCCCGGGTGCCCTCGACTCCCGGTCCGCCGCGCCGCGTTCCCGCACATGCCGAAGCCCCCGGCCGCAACCGCGGCCAGGGGCCTCACACACGGCAGTGCAAGCGCGGCGGACGTCAGACGTTGACGCCGAAGTCCTGCGCGATGCCGACCAGGCCCGAGGCGTAACCCTGGCCCACCGCGCGGAACTTCCACTCCGCTCCGTTGCGGTAGAGCTCGCCGAAGACCATCGCCGTCTCCGTCGCCGCGTCCTCGGAGAGGTCGTAGCGGGCGATCTCGGCGCCGCCGGCCTGGTTCACGATGCGGATGTACGCGTTGCGGACCTGGCCGAAGTTCTGCGAGCGGGTCTCCGCGTCGTAGATCGAGACCGGGAAGACGATCTTCTCGACGTCCGCCGGGAGGCCGGCCAGGTTGACGTTGATCGCCTCGTCGTCGCCCGCGCCCTCGCCCGTGCGGTTGTCGCCGGTGTGGACGATGGTCTGGTCCGGGGTCGACTTGTTGTTGAAGAAGATGAAGTGGCCCTCCGAGTAGACCTTGCCCTCGGGGTTGACCGCGATCGCCGAGGCGTCGAGGTCGAAGTCCGTGCCGGTGGTGGTGCGGACGTCCCAGCCGAGGCCTACGGTGACGGCGGTCAGGCCCGGGGCCTCCTTGGTGAGCGAGACGTTGCCACCCTTGGACAGGCTTACAGCCATTGTTGGGAGTCCTTCCCTCGTTGCGGTGCGGGCTTCGTACTGAGGACGAAGCTACCGGTACCTGTATGAACGCCAGGAGGGGTACCGAAGGTTCCAGGTGACTTTACTTTCTTTACCCGGAACCTTCGGAGTAAAGGGCGTGACGTGGACCGGACAGACACGCGACCATGGGGACATGTCCGGTCCCTATCCCGTCCGCGGCTCCGTCTCCCTGCCCGAGGCCGAGCTCATGTGGCGTTTCTCGCGGTCGTCAGGGCCGGGTGGGCAGCACGTCAACACCAGCGACTCCCAGGTGGAGCTGCGGTTCGACCTGGCCAAGACCGAGGCCCTGCCCCCGGTGTGGAAGCAGCGCGCGCTGGAACGGCTCGCGTCGCGGCTCGTCGACGGCGTCGTCACCGTACGGTCCTCCGAGCACCGGTCCCAGTGGCGCAACCGCGAGACCGCCGCCGTACGCCTCGCGGCGCTGCTCGCGGAGGCCACCGCGCCGCCGCCGAAGCCGCGCCGGGCCACCCGTATTCCCCGCGGTATCAATGAACGCCGGCTGCGGGAGAAGAAGCAGCGGTCCGACACGAAGCGGGGGCGGAACGGGCGGGACTGGGGGTAGTTCCGGCACCGGTTGTCACATCCCCGTCCCGTGCTTCGTCGTACCAGTGACGACGGATCGCGACGAGGAGCGTTTACCCATGGGCGACTTCGAATTCCCCCGGCAAATGGACAGTGAATTCCTCGCCGCCCGTTTCGAATCCCACCGCCCGCACCTCCGCGCCGTCGCCTACCGCATGCTGGGTTCCTCCGCCGAGGCCGACGACGCCGTGCAGGAGGCCTGGTTCCGGCTGAGCCGGACGGACAGCGGGCGGGTGGAGAACCTGGGCGGCTGGCTCACCACGGTCGTCGGCCGGGTCTGCCTCGACATGCTCCGCTCCCGCAAGTCCCGCGCGGAGGAGCCCCTCGAAGCCGTCACGCCCGCCCCGGCACCCGGCCCCGATCCCGAACAGGACGCCCTCCTCGCCGACTCGGTCGGCGTCGCGCTGCTCGTCGTCCTGGAGACGCTGACCCCCGCCGAGCGCCTCGCCTTCGTGCTGCACGACCTGTTCGCCGTCCCCTTCGAGGAGATCGCGTCCATCGTCGGCCGTACGCCCACGGCGGCACGGCAGTTGGCGAGCCGGGCCCGCCGCCGGGTGCAGGGCGCTCCCGCGCCGGACACGGATCTCGTACGGCAACGGGCGGTCGCCGACGCCTTCCTCGCCGCCGTGCGCGAGGGCGACTTCGACGCGCTGGTGCGGGTGCTCGACCCGGACGTCGTCGCCCGCTCCGAGGGCGGGGTGACCACGGGTGCCGCCGCCGTGGCGTCCGGCGCGACCAGTTTCGCCCGCTTCGCCGCCTTCGCGCGGCACGCCCTGGTGAACGGCGCCACGGCCATCGCCCTGATCGTCGACGGCCGCCCCGAACGCACCCTGACCTTCACCTTCGTCCGCGACCGCATCGCCGCGATCGACATCGTGACGGCCCCGGAGAGGGTGGCCCTGCTGGACGTGGTCCTCGTGGACGGCTGACGCACGTCAACTGCGCTGACCAGCTGCCCCGGAGACGGGACGGCGACCCGCCCTTGATGCTCACCCCGGGGTGACCTGCGTGACGCCGACTGCCGCCGGCTACCCCAACTGCCGGTATCTCCCCCGGAAGTACGACAACGGGCCCCCCTCCGCGCTCCCCACCTCCGCCGTCAGCACCCGCCCGATGACCAGCGTGTGGTCCCCGGCCGGAACCCGCTGTTCCGTCCGGCACTCCAACGTCGCCAGAGCCCCCCGCACCAGCGGCGCCCCGGACGCCTCCCCGTGGACGTAGGGAAGGTCGTCGAACAGCAGACGGTCGCTGATGCGGCCCTTCATCGCGAAGCGGCCCGCGATGTGGCGCTGGCTTTCGGAGAGGACGGAGACGGCCCACAGGGGCTGTTCGTCGAGGAGGTCGTCCATGCGGGAGCCGTTGCGGAGGCTGACCAGGACCAGGGGCGGGTCCAGGGAGACCGACATGAAGGCGGTGGCCGTCATGCCCACGTCCTCGCCGACCGGGGCCTGGGGGTCGTCCGGGTCGTAGGGCTCCTCGTGCGCGGTCACCAGGACCACGCCCGCGGCCAGCCGCGAGAGGGCGGCGCGGAACTCGTCGTTGCTCACCCCCACAGCATGCCCGGAGGGAACGGTCTCGGTGATCGGCGCGGTGTTCAGCACGCCCGAAACGCTAGCCTCGTACATCCGCGCACCACATCGGACCTGCGGCCCACTCGGGTCCTAGGACCAATGGCCCACGCGGCGGAACATCGTCGTGCATCATGTCCACACACCCGCACAGTTTGCGTTCAGTTAACGCATAGGGAAAATGCAGAAACTCCACTCAATTGTTCATCTTCTGCTGTGACTTGAGTCACAAGGGGTAGTAATTGTTGACCCTGTGTACCGAGTGGGCAGCGCGCTGTGATTCAGTGGCGGGGAAGATGACCCTTGATTCACTGCGAGGTCTCGGGGGGAGGGCGAGTATGGAGACCGAGTCGGAACCCTACGTCCGTCTTGCGACCCTGCGGCAACTGCACACGGTCATGGCGGACATGAACACCGCCCGCAGCCTGGCGGACACCCTGCAGACCGTAGCCGACGGCGTCGTCAACGGTCTCGGGTACGAGCTGGCATGCGTCAACCTCGTACGCCCCGACGGCGACCTCGTGGTCGCCGCCTTCGCGGGCAACTCCGCCGCCGAGTCGCTCATCACCGGCCGCGTCGGCTCGCGCAGCTCCTGGGAGCGCCGGCTCGGCATGGGCGAGGCCTGGGGCGACCTGCGGTTCATCCCGCACACCGAGGGCTGGGTCCTCGACGAGGACGACGTACCGCAGTGGTACACCGACGGCCCCGCCCCCCGCTTCGAGGACGAGTGGCACCCGTCCGACCGGCTCTTCGCGCCCATGTACACCCCCGGCGTCGCCGGCGGCTCGTGCGGCGAGCTGATCGGCGTCCTGTCCGTGGACCGCCCGCGCAACGGCCGGCGGCCGGGCGCGTGGGGGCGCGAGGCGCTCCAGATGTACGCGTTCCAGGCGGCCATAGCGATCAGCAACGCGCGTCTTCGCGCCAACATGCAGCGCGCCCTGGTCCGCCTCGAACGCGAGCAACAGGCCCTGCGCGCAAGCGAGGAGAGCTTCCGGCAGGCCTTCGAGTACGCCCCCTCCGGCATGGCGATAGCCGAGATGGGCGGCGACCAGCACGGCCGAATACTCCGCAGCAACGACGCCCTGTGCCGGCTGCTCGGCCGCCCCGCGTCCGCGATGCGCCGCTACTCCTTCTCGGACCTCGTCCACCCCGAGGACATAGGCACCCTGCTGAGAACATCGGCGGAGGGCGGACGCGCGGAGCTCCGCCTGGGCCGACGGGACGGCACGTACGTCTGGGTCTCGCTCCGCAACTCCGTCGTCGCGGACGCCGCCGACGGACCGCGCTTCCTCCTCTCCCACGTCGAGGACATAGAGGACCGCAAGCGCCGCGAGCTACAGCTCGCCCACCGCGCCGCGCACGACGCGCTGACCGGCCTGCCGAACTCGGCGGAGCTGCGCACCCGCCTCTCCGCCCGCCTCTGCCAGCGCCCGCAGTCCGCGTTCGCCGGCGAGATCGAGTCCATCGACGCCGCGTACGGACACGCGGCCTACGACGCGAACGGCCACGGCTTCGACTTCCGCCCCGGCGCCGACCTCCTCGACGCCTACGACCACCACGTCCACACCATCGCCCCCGAGGGCGAGCGGGACGACGGCACCAAGGGGCTCGCGGTCCTCTTCTGCGACCTCGACGGCTTCAAGTCGATCAACGACCGGTTCGGGCACAACGCGGGGGACGCGGTGCTCATCGAGGTCGCGCGGCGGCTCGGCCGGGCGGTGCGCGACGGCGACACGGTGGCCCGGCTCGGCGGCGACGAGTTCGTCGTCCTGGCCGACGGGCTCGGCAAGGCCGACGCCGCCGACCTCGCCGTACGCCTGCGGAACGAGATCATCCAGCCCATCCGGGTCGACGGCCGGGCCATGCGGGTCGGGGCCAGTTTCGGTATCGGGTGGGCCCACTGCGGCATGACGGCGGACGAGGTCCTGAAGTCCGCTGACGAACGGATGTACATCGAGAAACGATCTCGTCCCAAACAGCACAGACGCGCTGGATGATCTCCAGGTCAGTGGTCTGATGCGGCCTGAGTCACCCGTTTGGACGACCGGGAGCGGGTAGGCTCGCAGTTCTCCAGACGTAAACCAGACGTGTCTGAAGCTGACGTATCTGAACCCGCACCTGTTGAGGAGTACCTAGGGATGACGCCCGGCAACAACGGCGCGAGCACGCCCGAGGACGACCCGTTCGGCTACCTGTACGAGGACGGCCAGGCCAACGGCGCCCAGCCGCCCTCCGGCGGTGGCTATGGCTACCCGGGTTCGGTCAACCGAGTGCGCCCGGTGGGCGAGCGCCAGTACGGCGGCCAGCAGGCCGCCGCGGCCCCCACGGCCCAGTACCAGCAGCCCTACGGCCAGACCGTCCCGCAGCAGCAGCCCTACGGCGCCCAGCCGAACGCGCACTACCAGGCCCCGGAGACCTTCCCCGGCGGCCCCCCGGCCGGCCAGCAGCCCCCGTCGTACAACAACGGCGGCGGCAACGGCCGGGGCCGCGGCCCCAACACCAAGGGCCTGCTGATCGGCGCGATCGCGGTCGTCGCCGCGGTCGTCATCGGGATCAGCGTGGCGATGATGAACGGCAACGACGACAACAAGAGCGGCGACCAGGCCGGCTCCACGCCTTCGGCTTCGCAGAGCGCCTCGTCGAGTCCGTCGCCGAGCACCAGCGCGTCGAGCGGGCTGGACACCCAGACCATCGACGCCAAAGCGCTGAACCTCCAGGGCGGAGCCACCCTCGCGTCGGACGTCAAGGGCGCCGACGCCGCAGGCGGTGTCTATGTGACGGGTCTGAACACCGTCGGCGCCTCGGTCAGCTGGCAGGTGAACGGCATCCCCTCGGACGGCACCTACACGGTGTTCGCGCACTACAGCTCGACCAGCGACGACCAGCAGATGACGCTGAGCATCAACGGCAAGAAGTTCGGAAGCCCGTTCAGCCTGAAGAACTACGCGAAGGCCGCCGACGGCGACTTCGAGAAGGGCTGGACGACGAGCTTCGCGTGGCCCACCCTCACCAAGGGCAGCAACACGCTCACCCTGTCCTGCGAGAACGGCGACAGCTGCAACGTCCTGCTGGACCAGCTGTGGGTGAAGCAGGGCCAGGTCAAGAAGTAACCGGGGCGCCTCACGCCGCGCTGACCTCCCCCGTCACCGCGACCCGCCCCAGCAGCTCCTCGTACGCCGCCCGGTCGAACTCGCCCGCCGCGGGCGCCAGTACGGTCGCCGCCGACAGTGCTGCGGCCCGTGCCAGCCGGTCCGGCCACGGCAGGCGTTCCACCAGGCCCGACAGCAGGCCCGCGACCGCCGAGTCGCCCGCGCCGGTCGGGTTGCCGTGGATGCGGGCCGGGGGTGTCGCGTGCCAGGTGCCTTCCGGGGTTGCCGCCAGCAGGCCCTTCGCGCCCAGGGAGGCGACCACTGTGCGTGCACCCCGGCGACGCGCGTCCTGGGTGGCGCGCAACGGGTCGTGGGAGCCGGTGAGTTCGGCCAGTTCGTCGGTGTTGGGCTTGACGATGTCGGGGCGGGCGGCGACTCCTCGGCGCAGGGGTTCGCCGCTGGTGTCCAGGAGGACGGGGACGCCCGCTGTACGTGCGGCGCGGATCAGGCCGGCGTATGCGCCCACCGGCAGCCCGGGCGGCAGGCTTCCGCACAGGGCCACCGCCGAGACCCCGCCCAACAGGGCCGCGTACGCCTCCTGGAAGGCCGTCCACTCCGTCGACGTGACCGTCGGGCCGGGCTCGTTGAGTTGAGTCGTGTCACCTGTCAGCTCGTCGACCACCGCTATCGTGCGGCGGGTCGCGCCGGAGACCGGGACGAGTGCGTCCAACACGCCTGGGGTGCCCGTGAGTTGGTCCTGGACGATGCGTCCGGTTGCGCCGCCCGTGAAGCCGGTGACCGTCACCTCGTGGCCCAGGGCGGCCAGGACCCGGGCCACGTTCAGACCTTTGCCGCCGGGGCGTTCCGTCACCTCGGACACGCGGTGCGAAGCGTGCGGTCGCAACTCCCGTACCCGGTAAGTGATATCGAGAGCGGTGTTCAGCGTCACCGTGAGGATCACCGGGCCGACCTCCCCCGAAGTATGTGTATCCGCCGTCCAGTTCGGGCCCGATCATGCCAAAGAGGCGGCGGTCCTCCCAGTCTCCCGGGCCGACCGCCGCCTCAACAGCGGTACATTTCATCCCAGTTGGGGATCGACCACCCAAGTGCCGCGTCGCATCACGCCCTTGAGGTCGAACGCGGAGTCCAGCAGCACCAGGTCCGCGTACTTGCCGGGCTCCAGCGAGCCGATCTCGTCGTAACTCCCCAGCAGCCGGGCCGGGTTGGCCGAGGTCGCGGCGACCACGTCCTCGACCGGCAGCCGGTCGACCGTCACCGCGCGCTTGAAGGCCCGGTCCAGGGTGAGGGTCGAGCCCGCGATCGAACCGCCCTCCACCAGCCGCGCCACACCCTCACTCACCTCGACCTCCAGCGGGCCGAGCATGTAACGCCCGTCACCGAAGCCCGCCGCGTCCATCGCGTCCGTGATGAACGCGACGCGCTCCGCACCGGCGTGGTGGAACGCCAGCTCCAGTGCCGCCGGGTGCAGATGCGTACCGTCGTTGATCAACTCGACGGTGATGCGCTCGTCTTCGAGCAGCGCCGCGATCGGACCGGGGTCGCGGTGACCGAGCGGCGGCATCGCGTTGAACAGGTGCGTGGCGACGGTCGCGCCCGCGTCGATCGCCTCCACCGTCTGCTCGTACGTCGCGTCCGTGTGGCCGATCGCCGCGATCACGCCGTGTTCGGCGAGGAGGCGTACGGAGTCGAGGCCGCCGGGGAGTTCGGTCGCGAGGGTGACCATCTTCGCCGTGCCGCGGGCCGCGTCCACCAGCTTGCGGACGTCCGCGGGGTCGGGGTCGCGGAGCAGCTCCTCGGAGTGGGCGCCCTTGCGGCACGGGGAGATGAACGGGCCCTCGAAGTGGATACCGGCGAGGTCGCCCTGCTCGGCCAGCTCCGAGAGGAGGCCGGCGCGTTGGGCGAGGAAGTCCATGTCGCCGGTGACGGTGGAGGCGACGACGGTTGTGGTGCCGTGGAGGCGGTGGGTGTGGATGCCGTTGAGGACGTCCTCGGGGGTGCCGGAGGTGAACGAGGCTCCGCCGCCTCCGTGGTTGTGGATGTCTACGAATCCCGGTACCAGCGTGAAGCCGGTGACGTCGAGTACCTGGGCGTTCTCGGGGGCGGCGCCGGTGATGCGGGTGCCGTCGATGATGAGGCGGCCGTTCTTGACCGTTCCGGTGGGCAGGACCACTGTGGCGCCGGACAGGATGAGGGGCCTTGTACCGGTTGCGGGCTGCGGGCTGTGTGTGGCTGGTCGCGCAGTTCCTCGCGCCCCTGGGGGGGTTGCCATCAGCGTGCTACCTCCGTGCGGTCGGTGTGGTTGAGGAGGTCCCAGGCCAGGAGGCCTGCACCTAGGCATCCGGCTGTGTCCCCTAGGGCAGCCGGGACGATCGTCGGCAGCTTCTGGAAAGTGATCCGGTGCTGGACCGCCTTCCGCAGTGGTGTGAACAACGTTTCCCCCGCTTCCGCCAGGCCGCCACCGATGATGATCGTGCGGGGGTCCAGGAGGGTGAGGGCGGTGACGAGGCCGTCGGCGAGGGCGTCGACGGCTTCCTGCCAGACCTTTTCGGCGCGGGGGTCTCCTGAGGCGACCGCCTTCGCGCAGTCCGCCGCGTCCGCCCCGGGGGCGCCGGAGACGGCCGCCCAGGCCTCGGTCACCGCCGCGGCGGACGCGTACCGCTCCAGGCAGCCGGTCTGGCCGCAGGGGCAGGGGGTGCCGCCCGGTCGTACGACGATGTGGCCGATCTCGCCCGCGAAGCCGTGCGCGCCCGCCTCCACCCGGCCGTCGATGCCGATCGCGCCCGCTATACCGGTGCCGAGCGGCACGAACAGGAAGCGGTCGGCGCCCTTGCCCGCGCCGATGCGGCCCTCGGCGAGGCCGCCGGTGCGGACGTCGTGGCCGAGGGCGACCGGGACACCCAGCTCTCCGGCCAGCAGGTCGCGCAGGGGTACGTCGCGCCAGCCGAGGTTGGCCGAGTAGGCGGCGATGCCGCGCTCGGCGTCGACGATGCCGGGGACGGCGACGCCGGCCGCAGCCGCGGGCTCGTCGTAGTGCTCCTCGCCGTACGCGCGCAGTTCGGCGGCGAAGCCGAGGATGTGCTCGACGACCGCGTCCGGGCCGCGTTCGCGGCCGGTCGCCCGGCGGGCCCGGTGCAGCAACTCGCCCTCCGCCCCTACTAGGGCGGCCTTCATCCCGGTGCCGCCCACGTCGAGGGCGATGACATGTCTCACGGGGGACAGTGTGGCCCGTACACCCGCGAGAGGTCTAGTCCACTCGCGTGGTGTAGACCTTATGGGTTCGCAGAGCGAACGTCACGACAGCAAAGGTTGGGGATTCAGCGGTGCAGCGGCGTAGGACAGGAATGATCGCGGTGGTGTCCGCACTGGGCATGACGGCGGTCCTCGGTGGCTGTGGCCTCGGCGGGGACTCGGGTGATGTCACCCTGAGACTCGTCGCCGCGGACTACGGCGACTCCGCGTCCAACAGTTCGCAGAAATACTGGGACAAGCTCGTCAAGGCGTACGAGGCGAAGCACGCGAACGTCAAGGTCGAGGTCAGCGTCTACTCCTGGAACGACGTCGACCGCAAGGTCAAGGAGATGGTCGCGGCCGGCAAGGCGCCCGACATGGCGCAGATCGGCGCGTACGCGGACTACGCCGACGCGGGCAAGCTGTACTCCACGGCCGACCTGCTCTCCATCCCCGTAGAGGCCGATTTCCTGGAGCCGCTGCTGGACGCGGGGCAGGTGAACCACATCCAGTACGGCATGCCGTTCGCCGCGTCCACGCGCGTCCTCTTCTACAACAAGACCCTCTTCACCGAGGCCGGGCTCACCCCGCCGAAGGACTGGAGCGAGCTGGCCGCCGACGCGGAGGCGTTGAAGGAGAAGGGCGTGAAGTACCCGTTCGCGCTGCCGCTCGGGTCCGAGGAGGCGCAGGCCGAGACGATGCAGTGGCTGCTCGGCGGGGGCGGTGGCTACACCGACGACATCGGCACGTACACCCTCGACTCCACGGCGAACATCTCCACCTTCACCTGGCTGCGCGACAACCTGGTCGCCAAGGGCCTGACCGGGCCCGTCGCGCCCGCCGAGCTCAACCGCGCGGACGCGTTCGCCGCCTTCGCCGACGGTGACGTCGGCATGCTGAACGGGCACCCGACCCTCATGCAGCAGGCCGCCAAGAAGGGCGTCAAGTTCGGCACGGTCGCGATGCCCGGCCGCACCGGCAAGGCCAAGACCACGATGGGCGTCGCCGACTGGATGGCCGCGTTCAGGCAGAACGGCCACCGCGAGCAGATCGGCGACTTCCTCGACTACGTCTACAGCGAGAAGAACGTCCTCGCCTTCTCCCGCGAGTACGACCTCCTGCCCGTGACCAACTCCGCGTCCGAGGCGATGCGGGAGTCCCGGCAGGACAAGGACCTGCGGCCCTTCCTGGAGGAACTCCCGCTGTCCACGCTCTACCCGGTCGGCAACACCTCCTGGGCCACGGTCAGCGCGGACATCAAGAAGCGGATAGGGCAGGCGGTGGCCGCGAACGGCAGCCCGGGGGCGGTGCTGGGGCAGTTGCAGGCGGCGGCGTCGCTGGCGGAGAGCGGAAAGTAGGAGCCGAGCAGCGTCCGGGGCCGTTGTCAGTGGCGGGGTCTACGGTGCAGGCATGGACAAGGACCGGCCCTCGCGGCTTCCCGCCCTCGACCGGAGGGAACAGGACATCCTCGCACTGGAGCGTCGCGGCTTCCCCGGCCCCGGCGCGAAGGAGCGCGCGATCCGCGAGGAGCTGGGCCTGGCCCCCGTGCGCTATTACCAGCTGCTCAACGCCCTGCTGGACGACGAGCGGGCCCTGGCCCACGACCCGGTGACGGTGAACAGGCTGAGACGGGTCCGTGAAACGAGGCGTACGGAGAGGTAGCGGCAGGTGTGGGTCCCGGCCCCGCCCGGATAGGGTCGTCGACATGGGCAGCCCTCAGGACTCCACCGATCCCCTGCACGCACTGCCGACCCCCGTCACCCGCGCCGGGCGTGAGGCGCTGGAGGCCATCCTCGCCGAACCGGCCTCCGCGGTGATCGGCCTCGACTTCGACGGCACACTCGCCCCGATCGTCCCGGACCCCGAGCAGGCCCGCGCCCACCCGGGCGCGGTGCCGGCGCTCGCCGCCCTCGCCCCGAAGGTCGCGTCCGTGGCCGTGATCACCGGCCGCCCGGCGGGCGTGGCGGTCCGCAACGGCGGCTTCGCGGGCGTCCCGGGCCTGGAGCACCTGGTCGTGCTGGGCCACTACGGCACGGAACGCTGGGACGCGGTGAGCAGCACGGTCAGCGCTCCCGCCCCGCACCCCGGGGTCGCGGCGGTCCGCGCCGAACTCCCGGGCTTCCTGGACGGGATCGGCGCGTGGCAGGGCACCTGGATCGAGGAGAAGGGCCGAGCCGTCGCGGTCCACACCCGCCGGGCGGCCGACCCCCAGGCGGCCTTCGAAGCCCTCCGCGCCCCCCTCACCGACCTCGCCACCCGCCACGGCCTGATCGTCGAACCGGGCCGCATGGTCCTGGAGTTGAGGCCGCCCGGCATGGACAAGGGCGTAGCCCTCACCGAGTACCTCCGCGAGACCGGCGCCGAGTCGGTCCTCTACGCCGGCGACGACCTGGGCGACCTCCCCGCGTTCGCGGCGGTGGAGAAACTCCGCTCGGACGGCATCCCGGGGCTGCTGGTGTGCAGCGGCAGCGACGAGGTCACGGAGCTGCGGGAACGGGCGGACCTGGTGGTGGACGGCGCGGCAGGAGTCGTAGGACTGCTGTCGTCGCTCGCGGCCCACCTGGGGTGACTCGCGGCTGGGGTTATTTCTAACCGGTGGTGGAGGCCGCAGTGGTTAGAAATGACCCCAGCTTCCAGCGACCCCCGCCGCTCAACCCACCTGGTCCCGCAGCGCGTTCAGCTGCTCCAGGAACCACTGGGCCGGGGGCAGGGCCGTAGCCGCCGCTGTCAGTCTCTTTGTCCGCTCGGCCCGTTCACCGGCCGACATGGTCAACGCCTCGTGCAGGGCGGCGGCCGTGCCGATCACGTCGTACGGGTTGACCGGGATCGCGTCCTCGCCCAACTCCTCGTAGGCGCCCGCCTCCCGGGACAGGACCAGCGCGCAGCCCTCGTCGGAGACGACCGGGACCTCCTTGGCGACGAGGTTCATGCCGTCGCGGATCGGGTTGACGAGCGCAACGTCGGCGAGGCGGTACGCGGCCAGCGAGCGGGCGAAGTCGTCCTTGACGTGGAGGACCACCGGGGTCCAACCGGGCGTCCCGTACCGGGAGTTGATCTCGTCGGCGACCCGCTGCACCTCGGCCGTGTAGTCGCGGTAGACGGCGAGGTCCTGCCGGGACGGGTAGGCGAAGGCCACGTGGACGACCTTCTCCAGCAACTCCGGGTGGTCGTCGAGGAGTTGGCGGTACGCCAGCAGTCCGCGCACGATGTTCTTCGACAGTTCGGTGCGGTCGACGCGGACGATGGTCCTGCGGTTCGCGCCGATTTCCTCGCGCAGCGCGACGATCCGTTCCTCCACGTCCGGCTCGTGCGAGCGGGCGCGCAGGAAGTCGGCGTCGGCGCCCAGGCCGTGGACGCCGATCCGGGTGTCACCCAGGCCGCCGGTGAACTCCGTACAGCAGGCCGTGAACGCGTCCGCCCAGCGGTGGGTGAGGAAGCCGAGGCGGTCCGCGCCGAGCATGCCTGTGAGCAGTTGCTCACGGATGTCGTCCGGCAGCATCCGGAAATAGTCCACCGGCGCCCACGGTGTGTGCGAGAAGTGGCCGATGCGCAGGTCCGGCCGCAGCTCGCGCAGCATCCCCGGCACCAGGCACAGGTGGTAGTCCTGCACGATCGCGACGGCACCCTCCGCCGCCTCCTCCGCCAGCGCCTGGGCGAACGCCCGGTTGTACGCCTCGTACGACGCCCACTGCCGCCGGAACTCCGCGTCGAAGACCGGCTCCAGCGGGGTCTGGTACAGCATGTGGTGGACGAACCACAGCACGGAGTTGGCGATGCCGTTGTACGCGTCGGCGTGCACGTCCGCCGGGATGTCCAGCATCCGCACGCCGTCCTCGCCGACCCCGCGCCGTACGGCCTCGCGGTCGCCGTCGGACAGCGCCGAGCACACCCACAGCGCGCCCGCGTCCGGGCCGATCGCCGACAGCCCGGACACCAGCCCGCCGCCACCGCGCTTGGCGCGCAGCGAACCGTCATCGCCCACCTCGTACGAGACCGGGCCGCGATTGGACGCGACGAGCACCTGAGCGGCACCGGACGCGGGCGAGGGTGACGACGTAGAAGCCATACGGCACAACCTAGCCCGGGCTGGAAACGCTCAAACGTACGGACGGTCGTCGGCGGACTGTATGAGTCCGTATACGACCGTCCGTGAGCGTCTGTAACTGTGCGGTTATGCGACCTTGCGTGACTGGTACTCGGTGATGTCGGCCATCGGCGGGCGTTCCTCCGTGTCCACGGAGTACGTGCGCGGCTCGAAGCCGTCCGGACCCCGTTCGAACTGGGTCAGGGACGGCCGGATCAGGTGACCGCGGGCCAGCCGCAGCTGAGCCGTGCGGTAGATCTGCGCGGCCATCCGGCCCAGGGCCTGCCCGTCCTGGTGCCGGTGTTTGCGCACCCCGACGTCGACCTGGGCGAGGGCGTCCAGCCCCACCAGGTGCAGCGCGTCCACCAGCATGCCCAGCTCGACGCCGTACCCGACCGGGAACGGCAGCTGCTCCAGCAGCGAGCGGCGGGCCGCGTACTCGCCGCCGAGCGGCTGCACGAAACCGGCCAGCTGCGGCCAGTGCATGTTCAGCAGCGGGCGGGCCATCAGCTCGGTGACGCGTCCGCCCTGGCCGGCAGCGCCGCCGAGCGGACGGTCGTACATCGCCTTGACGAGGTCGACCCCGGGGTCGGTGAGCAGCGGGCCCACGATCCCGGTGACGAAGTCCGAGGAGAACTCCTTCAGGTCCGCGTCGATGAAGGCGACGATGTCGCCGCTGGTGACCAGCAGCGAGCGCCACAGCACCTCGCCCTTGCCGGGCACGGCGGGGATGCGCGGCAGGATGTCGTCCCGGTGCACGACCCGGGCGCCCGCCGCGGCGGCCACCTCGGAGGTGCGGTCGGTCGACCCCGAGTCGACGACGACGATCTCGTCGACGAGCGGGACCTGCTGCATGAGGTCGTGACGGATGATCGCGACGATCTCGCCGACCGTCGCTTCCTCGTTGAGCGCGGGCAGCACGACGGATACCGACTGGCCCGTGCGGTGCTTCGCGGCCAGAATCTTGTGGAGCGGCCGGTCGGTCAGGGACCAGGAGCGGGTGCTCAGCCAGTGCTCGACTTCCTTCAGCACGTTGCGCGGCTCCTCTGCGTTCTCTCGGCGAGAGGTGATCACACAGAGTGTGTGATCCGTCTCGCGGTTCGGACGGCTCACTCAACTGTCCTGGCCTTCGGTTACAGTCTTGAACAACGCTGATGACCATCGCATGTCGGGGGCCGTCAACGCTCACGCAAGTGACACAACCGCATACACAACTGAACACCGCTCATCCAGAGGGGCAGAGGGATACGGCCCGTTGAAGCCCCGGCAACCCTCCAGCCGGTCCTGTCACGTTGATGTGGCGAGGCTCCCGGCTCGGGAAGGTGCCAAATCCGTCTCATGGCGAAATGCGTCGTGAGGAAGATGAGGAAAGGGCCTCGCCTCCATGGCTGCGCAGACTGTTGCAAGCACCACGAACTCCGTGAACACGGACACGAACTCCGCGAACGCCGTTGATCTCGGCCCCGCCGCCGCGCTGTCCTGCCGCGAGTGCGGCCACCGCGTCCCGCTCGGTCCGGTCTTCGCCTGCGAGGAGTGTTTCGGCCCGCTGGAGATCGCCTACGACTTCTCGGCCTACGACACCGAAGAGCTCCGCAAGCGCATCGAAGCGGGCCCCGCGAACATCTGGCGGTACGCGCCCCTGCTGCCCGTCCCCGCCGACGTGGCCGACAAGCCGAACATCAACCCCGGCTGGACCAAGCTCGTCCAGGCCGACAACCTCGCCCGCGAACTGGGCGTCGACGCGGGCAAGCTGTTCGTCAAGGACGACTCCGGCAACCCGACGCACTCCTTCAAGGACCGCGTCGTGGCGCAGGCCATCGAAGCGGCCCGCGCCTTCAACTTCACCACCCTCTCCTGCTCCTCCACCGGCAACCTCGCGGGCGCCGTCGGTGCCGCCGCCGCCCGGGCCGGCTTCCGTTCCTGCGTGTTCATCCCGCACGACCTGGAGCAGGGCAAGGTCGTCATGGCCGCGATCTACGGCGGCGAGCTCGTCGGCATCGAGGGCAACTACGACGACGTGAACCGTTTCTGCTCCGAGCTGATCGGTGACCCGGCGGGCGAGGGCTGGGGGTTCGTCAACGTCAACCTCCGGCCGTACTACGCGGAGGGCTCCAAGACCCTGGCCTACGAGATCTGCGAGCAACTGGGGTGGCAGCTGCCGGACCAGCTGGTCGTGCCCATCGCCTCCGGGTCGCAGCTCACGAAGATCGACAAGGGGCTCCAGGAGCTGATCAAGCTCGGGCTCGTCGAGGACAAGCCGTACAAGATCTTCGGGGCGCAGGCGGAGGGGTGCTCGCCGGTTTCCGTCGCCTACAAGGCGGGGCATGACGTCGTACGGCCGCAGAAGCCGAACACGATCGCCAAGTCGCTGGCTATCGGGAACCCGGCGGACGGGCCTTACGTGCTCGACATCGCTCGGCGTACGGGTGGGGCTGTCGAGGACGTCAACGACGAGCAGGTCGTCGACGCGATCAAGTTGCTGGCGCGGACCGAGGGAATCTTCGCGGAGACCGCGGGTGGGGTGACCGTTGGTGTGGCGAAGAAGCTGATCGAGAACGGGTTGCTGGATCCGACGCTGACCACGGTTGTGCTGAACACCGGGGATGGCCTGAAGACGTTGGATGCGGTTGCCGGTACTGGGCTCACCGCGACGATCCGGCCGAACCTTGAGTCGTTCAGGGAAGCTGGGCTTGCGTCGTAGCGTCGTTTTTTTGTCTGCGGGCCGGTGGGGGCTGGTCGCGCCCACGCGGCGGTAGCCGCAGATTCAACACAGCCCCGCGCCCCTTGGGGTATCACCTGACCGGAGGTCATCAGCATGAGCGTTAGTGTCCGCATCCCTACCATTCTCCGCACCTACACGGGCGGGCAGGCCGAGGTGACCGCCGAAGGGGCCACCCTCGCCGAGGTCATCGGCGACCTGGAGAAGAACCATGCCGGGATCTCTGCCCGCGTCCTGGACGATCAGGGGAAGCTGCGGCGGTTCGTCAACGTGTACGTGAACGACGACGACGTGCGGTTCGAGCAGGGGCTGGAGACGGCCACTCCGGACGGGGCCGGGGTGTCGATCATTCCGGCCGTCGCCGGCGGCTGATAATTACCCTCGGTAACGCCGATTACCAAGAGTTCATCGAATTGCCCCCTCCGTGAGAGAAGCGGAGGGGGCAATTCTGTAGGGTTGAGCGGGGTACAGTTGGGGAACCCGCTCCACTCCGCATGCCGGACGCATATGAGTACCCGCTCCGCGTGCGATGAGAAGTAGCCAAAGTGTGCAGGTCTTTTGCGCGTTATGTTCCCTTTATCGGGCCCGACTTGCCCTGAAGTCGGACGAATTCTGCGTATATTCCCGACCGGTCCTGCCCGGAATTCTCGTCGGATTGACCTGTTGCAGACGGCAGTTGGACGGATACATTCGGCCGCGGTCGACGCGTTCCGGCGCACGCCCCCAATCCTGTGGGGGGTGAGGTCTGACCCGGATCCGCGAAGTGCGGGTCCGTGCAAGGGCCAGTAATAGGGGAGTTAGGCATGGCTCAGGGCACCGTCAAATGGTTCAACGCGGAGAAGGGGTACGGCTTCATCGCGGTCGACGGTGGTGCGGATGTTTTCGTCCACTACAGCGCGATTCAGATGGACGGCTACCGCACCCTGGAAGAGGGTCAGCGGGTCGATTTCGAGATCTCGCAGGGTCAGAAGGGGCCGCAGGCGGACATGGTCCGGCTCGCGACCAGCTGAAGCACGCGCCGACGAACAGCAGCGACGTTCTTCGTTCCTCACCGAAGGGCTCGTACTCCTGGGGGGTCACCTCCTGGGGTACGGGCCCTTCGGCATGCCCGGAGCCGGGGTCGGAGCGGGGGCCGGAGTGGGTGCCAGAACCTGGGAGCCGCTTGCACTCGACCATGCCGAGTGCTAATCATTGGCGTTAGCACTCTGAAGGTGAGAGTGATAACGAAGGATCGGGTCGGTGAGGCCCGCAGGCCAAGTGGTGCAAGGAACCACGGGGCAGGCGAGCCGTCCGTCGCGGGCGCCAGCGCGGTCCGGAGCAATCCACCCCAGTCCGGGAGGACCACTTCACATGGCCAAGATCATCGCGTTCGACGAGGAGGCGCGGCGAGGCCTTGAGCGCGGTATGAACCAGCTCGCCGACGCCGTCAAGGTCACCCTCGGCCCCAAGGGCCGCAACGTCGTCCTTGAGAAGAAGTGGGGCGCCCCCACGATCACCAACGATGGTGTCTCCATCGCCAAGGAGATCGAGCTGGAGGACCCGTACGAGAAGATCGGCGCCGAGCTGGTCAAGGAAGTCGCCAAGAAGACGGACGACGTCGCCGGCGACGGTACGACCACCGCGACCGTGCTCGCCCAGGCCCTCGTCAAGGAAGGCCTGCGCAACGTAGCCGCCGGCGCCAACCCGATGGCCCTCAAGCGCGGTATCGAGAAGGCCGTCGAGGCCGTCTCCGGTGCCCTGCTGGAGCAGGCCAAGGACGTGGAGACCAAGGAGCAGATCGCTTCTACGGCCTCCATCTCCGCCGCCGACAGCCAGATCGGCGAGCTCATCGCCGAGGCGATGGACAAGGTCGGCAAGGAAGGCGTCATCACCGTCGAGGAGTCCCAGACCTTCGGTCTGGAGCTGGAGCTCACCGAGGGTATGCGCTTCGACAAGGGCTACATCTCGGCGTACTTCGCCACCGACATGGAGCGTATGGAGGCGTCGCTCGACGACCCGTACATCCTGATCGCCAACTCGAAGATCGCCAACGTCAAGGACCTGCTCCCGCTCCTGGAGAAGGTCATGCAGTCGGGCAAGCCGCTGCTGATCATCGCCGAGGACGTCGAGGGCGAGGCCCTGTCCACGCTGGTCGTCAACAAGATCCGCGGCACCTTCAAGTCCGTCGCCGTCAAGGCTCCGGGCTTCGGTGACCGTCGCAAGGCCATGCTCGGCGACATCGCCATCCTCACGGGCGGCGAGGTCATCTCCGAGGAGGTCGGCCTCAAGCTGGAGAACGCGACCGTGGATCTCCTCGGCCGCGCCCGCAAGGTCGTCATCACCAAGGACGAGACGACGATCGTCGACGGCTCGGGCTCGGCGGACCAGGTTGCCGGTCGCGTCAACCAGATCCGCGCCGAGATCGAGAACAGCGACTCGGACTACGACCGCGAGAAGCTCCAGGAGCGCCTCGCCAAGCTCGCCGGCGGCGTCGCCGTCATCAAGGCGGGCGCGGCCACCGAGGTCGAGCTCAAGGAGCGCAAGCACCGCATCGAGGACGCCGTTCGCAACGCGAAGGCGGCCGTCGAGGAGGGCATCGTCGCCGGTGGCGGCGTCGCGCTCATCCAGGCGGGCCACGTCTTCGAGAAGCTTGAGCTCGAAGGTGACGAGGCCACGGGTGCCGCGATCGTGAAGCTGGCCCTTGAGGCCCCGCTGAAGCAGATCGCGGTCAACGGTGGCCTCGAAGGCGGAGTCGTCGTCGAGAAGGTCCGCAACCTGCCCATCGGTCACGGCCTCAACGCCGCGTCCGGTGAGTACGTGGACATGATCGCCGAGGGCATCATCGACCCGGCGAAGGTCACGCGCTCTGCCCTGCAGAACGCCGCGTCCATCGCCGCGCTCTTCCTCACCACCGAGGCCGTCATCGCCGACAAGCCCGAAAAGGCCGGTGCCGGCGCGGGTGCCGGCGGCGGCATGCCGGGCGGTGACATGGACTTCTGATCGACCTCTGGTTGATCAACGGTCTTACCGAGGGCGGTACTTCCTGTTCCGACAGGGGGTACCGCCCTCGGGCGTGTCCGGACCTTGTGCCGGAAGCCGAGCCCCGATCCGCACCTGCTTCTAGAGGACGGGCACACCGAGCGGGAAAACCAGGGTCAACGGCAGGCCCTTGCGTTTGTAGCGGTCGCGTTCCTTCCTCAGCTCTTCCTTGAACCGTCTGCCGTGCACGGCCTCGGCCTTGGAGATCAGGTAGTCGGCGCACCGGGAACGGTCGGTCACTTCGAACGCGCAGGCCATGGCGGCCTGATGGGCGGTGGACCGGGTGCGCACCACGTTGCGCAGGAGGCGTTGCACAACAGACCAGGACAGCGGTTTCAGAGGGTTGTCGAGGGTCTCCAGATCAATCACCAGCCGAGTGACGTCCTGCGCCGACCGCTCCTTGCTCAAGGTGTCCACCATGGCGGCGAGCTGTTCGGACAGGGACGTGGAGTGCAGAGCCAGCAGCAGGCGTGCCACGGCGGACGTCGATGCCGTATGCGCACGCTCGCACAGGACGGCCTGGTCGACGTAGGAGGACCGGGCCTCGACCAGCGCGCTCAGGAACTCTCCGAGGTGCCGGACGTTCTGATCGTTGAGGGTGTGCTGGAAAACCACCTCGGCATGGGCGCGCAGCTCTCGCCGCTCCAGCCAGGTCAGCAGCGCGGCGGTGTCCTGGGGCGGGCTGTTCCTGGCGGCGACGCGCACGATGGTCTGCGAACCGGGGAACAGCCCGTCGAGTACGTCGATCAGCGCTCGGACCTCCGAGGTGGCTCTGGACCGTACCGTCAGGATCAGCAGCTCCGCCGCGTACTGGTGGCGTCCGGCTTCGTAGAAGCTGGTGATCAGTGCGGCGATCTCGTGTCCGGGGCGGGTCTGCGCCGCACGGAGGAGGAGTGACCAGGTGTCGTGGTGACGGCGTTCCTGCAGCAGCACGTAGACAAGTGCGAGCAGGTACCGCACACCGCGCCGCTGCATGTTGTCGTAGACCTTCTCGGCGTCTCTGCCTAACCCGATCTGTTTCAGGGAGTCGACTAAGCGCACCACGTCCCATGGGGATCGCTGGGCCACGGCCGCCTGCTGCAGGGCTTCGGCGAGTCTGGGCAGGCCGTTCTCGCGCAGTGCGAGGCTCAATGCGGCCAGGTCGGACACGGCGCGCTGGGCGGCGGCCGTGCTCATGGCCGCCGCAAACACGTCGTCGAGTTCACCGCCGACCATGGATCCCGCCAAGAACACCAGCTCGTCCACCGGCCGTACCACGGCAACCGCGCCCAGCAGGCTCGTGGCGTGCTCGGACAGCCCGCCGCGATGCAGCGCGAGCGCGAAGGCGGGCACGTCCTCGGCCCGGTGGAATTCCACCGAAGCCTGCAGCAGTGTCAGGACGTAGTCCTCGAAACCCTCACGGAACAGGGCCCTGGCCAGCGCGCTGGTGTCCTCGACCGAGCGCACCATCACCATGGCCGGCAACGCGGCCTGCGCATGCGCGTCGAATCCCGCCTGCCGCAGTGCGGCCAGCAGACCGGCCACCTCCTCGATCGTGCGCGACTGGCTCGCCGACCGCACCAGATCCCCGGCCGTGGCCTGCCGGGTCCGCAGTTCCAGGTCGCCTACGACCCGCACCAGCTCGGGCACCGAAGCTGAGCGGTCCGCCTCCTCCAACAGGACCATGAGCGAGGGCGGTTCGTGCTGATCTCCTCCGTCCTGGTCCAACTCGTGGACGGCCTCCAGCTGCGCCTCCAGCGTTTGGCAGTACTCCTCAGCTCTGATCAACTCGGCCCGGGCGGAGGCCAGTTCC
This sequence comes from Streptomyces sp. P5F9, assembly GCF_057961495.1. Taxonomy (NCBI): domain Bacteria; kingdom Bacillati; phylum Actinomycetota; class Actinomycetes; order Kitasatosporales; family Streptomycetaceae; genus Streptomyces; species Streptomyces sp. P5F9. The sequence goes on from NZ_JBXVPZ010000111.1 coordinate 20,969, forward strand.
TCCTGCAGACAGACCACCTCGTCCCGTAGGTCGCTGCACACGCCCCCGAGTCGCTCGTACTCGCCGCGCCATATCTCAAGTTCGGTTCGGAGGGCGTGCCGCTGCTCCTCCATGCGCATTTCGAGCTTTCGGCAGCCGATCCGCACGTGCGCCAGCTGTGTCTCCCGGTCCTGCAGGGTCTCCTCCAGTGCACGCTGCCGGGTCTTGATGCGCCGGGCCTCGCCGTCGGCCTCCTCAAGCCTGTCCTGCAGGACCTGTACCTCGCTTCGGCGCCGGTTGGTCTGCTGGGCCGCCCGATGGAGTTCCCGCAGTGCCTGCTCGGCCTCGGCGGTCAGCGGGCCCTGAGCCTCTTCCCGGACGTCCGCGATGACGCCGGCGACGAAGTCCCACGGCGGTATCCGCTCGCCGCTCAGATAGCGGGTCACCGAGCTGGCGTCGAGGTGCCGACGGGCGGCGTAGCGCCGCACGCTGATCCCCAGCAGGAGGAAGACACGACGCAGATCCTCCGCGAAGGCTCTCTTCTCCTGGGCCAGCCCGTCCTTGAGCCGGGCCAGTCGCACACACGGCTCCGAGTTGTCGCCCGTCGGTTCTCCGTCGCCGGGCTCCTGTGCGTTGAACATCTCGTCAGTATCGGGCCGCCTCAACTACCCGCGGGCGAAATACCGTTGCCGCTTCGGATGGCAACACCGGCCGATGCTGCCACCTTGAGACGGCAACGCCGGAGCGGGTCTTCGGCGCTCTCTCCTCCGCCACGATGCTCCCGGGGCGCACGCCCGGACCCTGATCAGGAGGACGCACCATGACCATCTCCGACGAGACCACGAGTTCGCAGCCCGCACATCGGACCTTATGGCGCCGACTCGTCGGCCAAGCCGCGCTCGGAGCCGCCTCGGCTGTCGGTTCGGGCCTCGCCGCTTGGTTGCTGCGATGGCTGCTCAGTGGCTGACCGTCTTCGATGCCCGGTGATCCCGGCGGGGTCTGCGTGTCCGGGATCACAGGGCGAGGTGCGGGGCTGCCGGAATGAGGGACTTGGCCCGGAGGTTGTCGTTGACGCATGATCAATGCATACGCACATACCGTCCGGTACCTGGTTACGAGGAGCCCCCACACGTGTCTACGACCGTCCCCGCCTCCCGAGCGGCCGAAATCCTCGGCCGTCCGATCACCCTCAACGGCCTGACCGTCCCGAACCGGATCGTGATGGCGCCGATGACCCGGCAGTTCTCGCCGGGCGGCATCCCCGGTGAGGACGTGGTGTCGTACTACGCGCGCCGGGCCGCCGCAGGCGTCGGTCTCATCGTCACCGAGGGCACCTACGTCGGTCACGACTCGGCCGGGCAGAGCGACGACATCCCGCGCTTCCACGGCGCGGAGCAGCTCGCGGGCTGGGCGAAGGTCGCCGAGGGCGTGCACGCGGCGGGCGGCACGATCGTGCCGCAGCTGTGGCACATCGGCATGGTCCGCGAGCAGGGCCAGCCGCCGTACGCGGACGCGCCCGCCGTCGGCCCGTCCGGGCTGCGGATCGGCAGCGACGAGGTCACCGGTACGGCCATGACGCAGCGGGACCTGGACGACGTCATCGGCGCGTTCGCCGAGGCGGCGGCCGCGGCGGAGCGGATCGGGTTCGACGGGGTCGAGCTGCACGGTGCGCACGGGTATCTCCTCGACCAGTTCCTGTGGGCGGGCACGAACCGTCGTACGGATGCCTACGGCGGTGACGCGGTCGCCCGTACGAAGTTCGCGGCGGAGATCGTGGCGGCGGTCCGGGAGACCGTGTCCCCGGAGTTCCCGGTCATCTTCCGTTACTCGCAGTGGAAGCAGGACGTCTACGGCGCCCGGCTGGCGGAGACGCCGGAGGAACTGGAGGCGATCCTGACTCCGCTCGCGGCGGCCGGGGTGGACGTCTTCCACGCGTCCACCCGTCGGTACTGGCTGCCCGAGTTCGAGGAGACCGGTTCCGATCTCAACCTCGCGGGCTGGACCAAGAAGCTCACCGGGAAGCAGACCATCACGGTCGGGTCGGTCGGCCTCGACGGGGACTTCCTCAAGGGGTTCCGGGGTGAGGGTGCGCCGCTCAAGGGCATCGACGACCTCCTCGACAGCCTGGAGCGGGACGAGTTCGACATGGTGGCTGTGGGCCGCGCGCTGCTTCAGGACCCCGAGTGGGCCGCGAAGGTCCTTGCGGGGCGGGTGGAGGAGCTGGCGCCTTATGACGCGGCGGCGCTGAAGTCGCTGAGCTGAGCGCCGAGTTGTAGG
>NZ_JBXVPZ010000112.1:0-23180 GCF_057961495.1 Streptomyces sp. P5F9
AGCTGGGGCAGGGCGGGGAAGCCCAGCACATGGTGGGCGATCTGGTCCCAGGGTGTCTCGCCACGGTGGAATTTCTCGTCCACCCCGCTCTCCGCGTAGCCGTTGAACTCCTCGACGGTCGCGCGCAGCGCATCGAGCGGTACGTCGATCAGCTTCGCCAACTCCTCAAGGGAATCAGCCCTCTTGAGCGCCCCGGACTCGAACCACTCGGGTCGGACCGGCTGGTCGTACGGGCCGCCGAAGCTGTCCCGGTCGAGCTGGCGCTGGTCGATGATCCAGTGGGCGGGGATGTGCGAGACGCCCGTGGCCGAGTGCAGGTGGACGATCTCGCGGCCCGCCTGGTCGTAGGGGCGGGTCTCGTTGACGAAGCGTTCGCCCGCCGCGTTGACCCAGATCCCGCCCCGGGTACCCGTGTGGAAGAGCGGGAGACCGTCCGGCCATACGAGGCCCGGCACATACCAGGCCGCGTCGAGCAGATCGGTGTCGGCGCCGATCGCCATCCCGGCCCGGAGCGCGTCGCCCGTGTTGCCAGGCGCGCCGTGGGTCCACTCGGTCGCGTGCTCCGGAACCGGCTGGTACTTCGCGCGCAGCTCCTGATCCCGCTCGAAGCCGCCGGCCGCGAGGATCACCCCGCCCGTAGCACGGAACGTGACCCGCTCGCCGTCACTCACCGCCTCCACGCCGACGACCCTGCCGTCCTCGACGACCAGGCTCTCGAAGGCGGTGCTGAGCCGCAGCGAACCGTGGCCCGTCTCCAGGAAGGCCGCGAGCGTACGGCCGATCAGCGCGCGGCCACCGCTCAGGACGGGGCCCTCGTCCTGGCCCCACCGCTCGGCGGGCAGGCAGGGGCGCACCAGCGGGGCATGCTCACCGAGTTCGTCGACGGTGACCTGCGGCGGGAAGACGGTGTGCCCGGCGGGGGACGCGCCGGTGATCGCCGGGTAGTAGTCCGGCACCGGGGCGTACTCGAACGACCGGAACCACGGGTTCTGCTCCAACTCGTCGATCACCTGGGCACCGGCCCGCAGATACGCGTCCTGAAGCCGCTCCCGCGAGTCGTCGTCGACGACGGTGCGCAGATACGTCCTGGCGTCCTCGACGCTCTCGTCCAGACCGGCCCGCCTGATCGGAGCCGAGCCGGGGTACCAGAGACCGGCACCGGAGTAGGCGGTCGTGCCGCCCACCCGGTCGGTCTTCTCGACGACCAGGGTGCGCAGGCCGCGTGACGCCGCGGCGTAGGCACCGACCAGACCTCCGCCCGACCCGACGACGATCACGTGGTAGACGTCCTCGCTGCTGGTCATCCTGACCTCCTCAGGTGTGCTGACGTTTCTCGACGGCCGAGCGCGGCTCAACGCCACAACCTCTCGCAACGTGCGGGCGACGGTATCGAGCCAACTCTGTGGCTCCCGCCGGTCATCTCGCTGACCGAGACCCGCTGTCCACCCCCGGATCAAGTCCCGCTGAGCGGAACCCGCGTGACCGTGATCGGGCACGGATGCCCAGGCTGGAGACCATCACGAGGTGAGGATGCGAATGACAGACCTTTGGGAACCGAGGGCCGTGGCGGACCGTGAGGCGGCGGTGGCCGAGGCGGTCGTACGACTGACGCGCGCGGCCCGTGACCGTCGACCCTGCGCTCCCGTCCGGGACGTGCTCGGCGCCACCGACATCAGCCTCGCCTACGCCGTCCAGCAACGCGTCGTGGCCGACCGGATCGCCGCCGGAGCACAGGTCGTCGGCCGCAAGATCGGACTTACCTCCGCGTCGGTGCAGCGCCAAGTAGGCGTCGACCGGCCCGACTTCGGGGTGCTCCTCGCCGACATGGACGTCAGCGCACTGCCGGCCGTGCCGAGCGAACGGCTGCTGCAACCCAGGATCGAGGCCGAGATCGCGTTCGTCCTCGCCGCCGACCTCGACCAGGACGATCTCGACATCGAGCGGGTCCGCTCCGCCGTCGCCCACGCCGTCGCCGCGCTGGAGATCGTGGACAGCCGGGTCGCCGACTGGGACATCGCGATCACGGACACCGTCGCCGACAACGCGTCCAGCGGCTTGTTCGTACTCGGCGCCGAACAGGTCGGGTTGAAGGCCTTCGAACCCCGGGACGTGACCATGCGGCTCTACGCCGACGGGCAGCTCGCGTCCGAGGGCGACGGCACGGCCTGCCTCGGCGACCCGCTCGCCGCACTGTTGTGGCTCGCGCGCACCGCCCGGGAGTTCGGCGACCCGCTCCGGGCCGGTCAGGTCGTGCTCTCCGGCGCGCTCGGTCCGCTCGTCCCCACCCCGCCAGGAACCACCGTACGGGCCGAGATGTCGGGCCTCGGAACGGTGTCCGCGACGTTCTCACCCAAGGACCGAGGATGACGAAGACCAAGGTGGCCGTCATCGGTTCCGGCAACATCGGGACCGACCTGATGATCAAGGTGCTACGGCTGTCCGACACCCTGGAGATGGCCGCGATGGTGGGCATCGACCCGGACTCGGACGGGCTCGCCCGTGCCGCGCGCCTGAAGGTGCCCACCACGCATGAGGGCGTGGGCGGCCTGATCCGGATGGAGGGCTTCGACGACATCGGGATCGTCTTCGACGCCACGTCCGCGAAGGCGCACGTCGAGAACGCCAAGCGCCTTGCCCCGTACGGCAAACGGCTCGTCGATCTCACTCCCGCCGCCATCGGCCCGTACGTCGTACCGCCGGTCAACCTCGACGAGCACCTCGCCAACGATGTCGACAACCTCAATCTGGTCACCTGCGGCGGGCAGGCCACCATCCCGATCGTGCACGCGGTCAGCCGGATCACACCCGTGCCCTACGCCGAGATCGTCGCCTCGATCGCCTCGAAGTCGGCCGGACCCGGAACCCGGGCCAACATCGACGAGTTCACCGAGACGACCTCCGCCGCGATCGAGAAGGTGGGCGGTGCCCGGCGGGGCAAGGCGATCATCGTGCTCAACCCGGCCGAGCCGCCGCTGATCATGCGCGACACCGTGTACTGCCTGATCGGCGACGCGGACCAGGAGCAGATCCGGGCCTCGGTCGAGGGCATGGTGGACGCGGTCGCCGAGTACGTGCCCGGCTACCGGCTCAAGCAGCAGGTGCAGTTCACCCCGATCCCGGCAGGTGATCCGGTCCACACGCTGTTCACCGGGGACGCCTCCGAGGTCACCACCAAGGTGTCCGTCTTCCTCGAAGTGGAGGGCGCCGCCCACTACTTGCCCGCCTACGCGGGCAACCTCGACATCATGACCTCGGCCGCCCTGCGGGTCGCCGAGCGCATCGCCCGGCGCTTCTCCACGGAGGTGACCCGGTGACCCCCAGGCTGTATGTCCAGGACGTCACCCTCCGGGACGGCATGCACGCCATCCGGCACCGGATCACGCCCGCGAACGTGGCCGCCATCAGCGCGGCCCTGGACCAGGCGGGCGTGGACGCCATCGAGGTCGCCCACGGCGACGGCCTGTCCGGCGGCAGCCTCAACTACGGCCCCGGCAGCAACACCGACTGGGAATGGATCGAGGCCGCGGCCGGCGCCATCCACCGGGCGACGCTCACGTCCCTCCTGCTGCCCGGCATCGGCACCATCGCCGAACTCAAGCAGGCGTACTCGCTCGGCGTCCGCTCGGTCCGCGTCGCCACCCACTGCACCGAGGCCGACGTGGCGGCCCAGCACATCGCCACCGCCCGCGAACTCGGCATGGACGTCTCCGGCTTCCTGATGATGGCCCACATGACCGACCCGGCCGAACTCGCCCGCCAGGCACGGCTGATGGAGTCCTACGGCGCGCACTGCGTGTACGTCACCGACTCGGGCGGCCGGCTGACCATGGACGGCGTACGCGACCGCATCCGTGCCTACCGTGACGTACTCGACCCGGACACCCAGATCGGCATCCACGCGCACGAGAACCTCTCCCTCTCGGTCGCCAACTCGGTGACCGCGGTGGAGGAGGGCGTGACCCGGGTGGACGCGTCCCTGGCAGGACAGGGCGCGGGTGCGGGCAACTGCCCGATCGAGCCGTTCATCGCGGTGGCCAACCTCCTCGGCTGGGACCACGGTTGTGACCTGTTCGCGCTTCAGGACGCCGCCGACGACCTGGTCCGCCCGCTCCAGGACCGCCCGGTGCGCGTCGACCGGGAGACCCTGACCCTCGGCTACGCGGGTGCCTACTCCAGCTTCCTGCGGCACGCGGAGACGGCGGCGGGTCAGTACGGCCTCGACGCGCGCACCATCCTTCAGGAGGTCGGCAGGCGGGGGCTGGTCGGTGGGCAGGAGGACATGATCGTGGACATCGCGCTCGATCTGACCCGCGGCTGTTGATCGCGCTTTTCCGTCAAGCCGCCGCTCCCCGGCCGTGCGCCGGGGGGCGGCGCTTTCGTGCATTGTTTAGACCGGGCGTACCAATAAACTCGTGCACGCCTCTTGGCCCGCGTCCGATGCCGTTGATACGTTGACGCCGGCGCCGAACTAGAATTGATTTCAGTTTGAGCAGAGAGGCATTGACGATGACGTCTGCCCTTCGCCTGGACCCGCGATACGAGGCCGACCGGCATGCGCTGCCGCCGTCGATGATGGAGCGCGTGACGCTGATCATGGACCTCTTCGAGCGGCCCCAGACACACCTCACCCTCGAAGTGGTGTCCCGCCGGACCCACTTGCCGCGCTCGACCACCCACCGGATCCTCGACCAACTGGTGCGCCTGGACTGGCTGCACCACACGGTCGCCGGGTACGCGCTGGGACCGCGGGCGCTCGGTCTCGGCGGGCGGGAGATCGGGCACAGCACGCTGCGCGCGGCGGCGGCGCCCCAACTCCTCGACCTGGCCGTCCGCACGAAAATGGTCGTCCATCTCGCCGTGCTCGACGGCCCGGAGATCTACTACCTCGACAAGGTGGGAGGCCGGGCGGCGGTCGACATCCCCTCCCGGGTCGGCGGACGCGCGGTCGCCCACTGCACCGGGCTCGGGAAGGCCATGCTGGCCTGGCTGAGCCCGGAGGAGATTGACGCCCGCTACCAGAAGGCGATGGAGTGCCGCACCTCGCACAGCATCGGCCGACTCGACCTGCTGCACCGCGAGTTGGGCACCGTGCGCCGTCGCAACGGGCTCGCGATCGACCGGGGCGAGTGTTTCCCCGACCTCGGCTGCGTCGGCCTCGCCCTGCGCGGACCCGACGGCCCGGTCGGCGCGATCTCGGTCGTCGGGGACGGCCGTGCGCCGCTGGAACTTGTCGCTCCGCTGGTTGTCAACGCCGTACGGGCCGTGTCCGAGGAGCTGTTCGGGGGCGGGGAGTCGTATCGGCGGGACGTGCCGGAGGCGGTGACCTTGTAAGCGGGTGTCGGTCAGGCCGCCGTGGGGTGCACGGAGAGCAGGTCCGCGAGGCCGACCCGGGTGAGGAAGTCGCGGCGGATGCGGTCGGCCACGACGGAGACCGCCTCGGAGCCGTCGTCGGCCGGGTCGATGTGCACCCGGTACGGGCGCTGCCCCGAGGGGAGTGCGACGATGCGGGCGATCTCGTCGGAGACCAGCGAGGCGTCCGCGCCCTCGGGCTCCAACGCGGCGAGTTTCTCCGCGACTTGGGTCATCAGGCCGGCGTACCGCGTCTCGTACTCCGCCGCGACCACGCCGTCCGCCGGGCGCCCGGAGTGGGCGAAGTGGTTCGTGCCGCTGGTGAACGAACCGGGCACCACGATGGAGGTCTCCACACCCCAACGGGCCAGCTCGGTCGCGTAACTGACGGCCAGGGAGTCCATCGCGGCCTTGGCGGCGAAGTACGGCGCCAGATACGGCGGAGTACCGCCCTTCACGCTCGAACTCGACACCCAGATCACCAGACCCCGGCCGGCCTTGCGCAGGTGGGGCAGTGCGGCGCGGTTGACGCGTTGGGTGGAGAGGACGTTCACGTCGTACAGCTCGGCGAGCTGCTCGGGCGTGAACGCCTCGGCCGGTCCGGTGACCATGTGGCCGGCGTTGTGGATCAGGACGTCGATACGGCCGTGCTCGGCGAGGATGCGATCGATCGCCGCGTCGACGGAGTCCTGCGCGTTGACGTCGAGTTCTATGGAGCGCAGGTCGACGCCGTGTTCCTTGCTGTAGTCGGCGGCGGCCTGGACCTGGGGTGCGTTGCGGCTGGTGGTGTTGCGCATCCCGGCGTAGACGGTGTCGCCCTGGTCCGCGAGGGCGCGGGCGGTGAGGGCGCCGAAGCCGCTGGAGGCGCCGGTGATCACGACGATGTTGTTCATGGGAATCTCCTTGAGGGGGCGGAGCGGCGGCTCAGGCCAGCCCGCCGTTGGCGTACAGCACCTGGCCGTTGATCCAGCGGGCCGGACCGGCGAGGAACGCCACCGACTCGGCGATGTCGTCCGGGGCGCCGAGGCGCTCCAAGGGGGAGGCCATCGCGAGGTTCTGGACCGTCGCCTCGTCCTTGCCGTCGAGGAAGAGAGGCGTGGCGGTCGGGCCGGGGGCCACCGTATTGACGGTGATGTCCTTGCCGCGCAGTTCGCGGGCCAGCACCAGGGTCATCGCCTCGACCGCGGCCTTGCTCGCCACGTAGCCGCCGTACGTCGGGAACTTGGTGCGGGTGACGGTGGTGGAGAAGTTGATGATCGCGCCGCCCGCGCGCACCCGGCGGGCCGCCTGCTGGGAGACGACGAACGTGCCGCGGATGTTGGTGCGGTGCATGCGGTCGAGGTCGTCGAGGTTCATGGTCGCGATGGGTGAAAGCACCATGATCCCGGCGGTGTTGACGACCACGTCGAGCCCGCCGAACTCCACCTCGACCGCGTCGAAGGCGGCCGCCATCTCCTGCTCGTCGGCCACGTCGCCGCCGACCGGGATGGCCCGGCCGCCGGCCGCCGTGATCGCGGCGACCGTCTCGTCGGCGCGGGACTTGTTGCCGGCGTAGTGCACGCCGACGGCGATGCCGTCCTGGGCGAGGCGCTCGGCGACCGCGCGGCCGATGCCGCCGGAACCGCCGGTGATCAGCGCGACGCGGGTGGGGGTGCCGGTGTCAGTCATGGTGAGGGCCCTTCCGTGAGGTGGGGTGCTGCGGGGAGATGGGAATCTGCGTGAGCCACTGCCCGAGCAGGGCCGACTCCGCGCGGGTGAACGGTTCGGGGGTGAGATCGTCGAGGGACGAGAGCAGCGTGGTCGCGGCTGCGGCGCGGGCGTCCGCGGCCGTGGTGTCCGCCGCGGGATCGAGCAGGATCGCCTGGTGGATCGCGTCCCGGACCAGCCTCGACAGGCCGGAGTCCGGATACAGCGTGGGACGGGTGATCAGCGACAGGGACACCCCGGTGTTGGCCGACATGACCATGCGTGCCGCGATCTCCGGTGCGACACGGAGGCGGCCCTGCGCGGCGAGCCGCTCAAGGTCCCCGCGGAGGATACGCATCGCCTCCTCCGCCGCCGCGGGCACGGAACGGAGCGCCGGGGCGAACATCAGCTTGTAGGCGTTGGGATGCGCCAGTGCGAACGCGGTGTGACTGTCCCAGCCGGCCCGGAGGTCCCGCAGCGGGTCATCGGACTTCTTCGCGGCCCGCTTCGTCTCCAGGTACTGGTCCCACACGTGGTCGACCGTCGCCGCCAGCAGCCCGTCCTTGTCGCCGAACAGCCGGTACAGCACGGGCTGTTGGACGCCCGCCGCCTCGCACACCGCGCGTGTCGAGACGTCGCCGCTCGGCGACCGGGCGATCAGCTCCGCCGCCGCCTCGATTATCAGCGATCTCGTGTTCATGTAATCGACGATAACAGGGATTCGTATCGCTGACAACAGTCTCCTGTTAGCGGCGAAAACATGCCGACTGGGGTGGGGAAAACGAAGGGGCGCCCCCGCCGCATCGACGCGCGATGCGACAGAGGCGCCCCTGGTCGCCGTGCAGGCTCAGGACTGCACGGCGAGCTGGAAGGACTGCGCGGTGGAGCCGTCGCAGGTCCGTTGGGTGAGTTGGACACTGTTCGTCGCCGCCGTGGCGGCGGTGAGGCACCTGCCGCTGTGCCGGGCGACGAAGTGGTAGCGGCCGCTCGTCTCCTTCACGGGCTGCCACTGCTGGTTCGTGCCGCCGGAGTAGGCCCACAACTGCAACGGCGCGTTGTCCGCCGTCGAGCGGTCGGTCACGTCGATGGCCTGCGCCGGGTTGCCGCGCGCGGTGATCTCCATGTACCCGCTGTCGGTGGAGCGGAACTGGTACTGCTGTGCCGTCGTACCGTTGCAGGCGTACTGCTGGATCGCCGTCCCGTTGGCCGTGGCCGCCGAACGGGCGTCCACGCAGGTGCCGTTGCCGCCGTTCTGCACGGAGTACCAGGACGTCTCGGAGATCGGGGTGTCGGTCGGCGGGGTCGAAGTGTCGCCCCCGCCCAGCCACTTGAGCCCGTTCAGCAGGAACTGGTTCTGGGTGGCGCTCGCGAACGTCGACGACAGACGCGTGTTGGTCGTGTAGTTCATCGCGTTGTGGCCGAAGTTCGCGTACAGCATCTTGTACTTCGTGTTGGTCCAGATGATCGGGTAATACCCGCTGTACCAGGACTGGTTGGGGTCCGTACCGACCGGGAAGCTGCTCGGGTCGATCGATGCCAGGATCTTGATGTCCGGGTTCTGCCGCAGATCGTTGGACCAGCTGTACCACTCGCTGACCGACGAGGTGAACGTGGCCGGCAGGCTTGCCGTGGGCGGGATCGAGTGGTCCTCCACCTTCAGGGTCACCGCGGTCGGGCCCCAGGTGTTGGACACGAAGTTCCCCGAGCCGAGGAACGTGTTGTGGTACCAGGACCAGCTCGCCGCGTCCGTCGTGAAGGCGGAGACGTGGAAGCCCATGAAGCCGCCGCCACCCCTCATGTACGCCTCGAAACCGGTGCGTTGGGCGGACGTCTGCGGCAAGTCGTCGAGGAACAGCACGACTTGGTAGGCGTTGACCCCGCCGTTGGCGAGCAGATCCCAGTTGGTGCTCGCCGTGTAGGTGTAGCCGTTCGCCGCGGCCTGCTGCGGGAACCAGACGTTCGCCTCCTTGTCGAAGTCGATGTGCGCCGCGTCGTAGGTGCCGTTGTAGAGCGCGAGGATCTTGAACGGCGTTGCCGTGGTGCTCGCGTGGGCGGCGGGCGGTAGGGACGCGAGGCCCAGCAGCGTCGCCAGCAGGAGCAGGACCCGCAGGAGCGCGCGAGTGGAACCGGATCTGTCGGTGTTCATGTAAGCGATCGATCCTTTCCGCGCGGTCTACGGGTAGTTGGTCAAGTAGGCGACGTTGGTACTGGAGTTGGACGGTCCGCCGGTGCTGTTGATGATGTGGCTGATCGTGCCGACCCCGCCCAGCGAGACGGTCACCATGTCGTGGAACTTGACCCCGGACACGCTCGGCACCTCGAAGGAGTGGTCGGCGACCACGCTCGAATTGCTGCTGAAGTAGCAGTAGCTGCCAAGTCCCCATGCCTCATGGCTGGTTACGGAAGCGGCGACCTTGTAGGCGGGATAGCCCTTCCCGGTGCCGTTCATCCAGGAGGCCTGGTTCGGCGGGTCGTAGGGCATCTCGTTCTGGAAGAAGTACGTTCTGCCGCCGTTGCCGTTCCAGACGACCTGGGTCTTCTGGAAGTGCTCGACGAACAGGCCGTACGCCGTCACGTTGGCGCCGTTGACGATCAGTCCGGTGTCGGCCGTGTTGGTGGTCCAGCCGACCGTGCCGGAGTTGCCGTGGTCGGCCCGCCAGATCCAGGTGTGGTCGATGATCGTGTTGGCGCTGTTGATGACAAGGGAGTTGGTGGCCTTGCCGACGGTGGCGCCGCCGATGCGGACGAAGACATCGGACAACTGCGTCGGGTCGGACGCGTGCGTGGCGGTCGAGCCGGACGGGCCGATCTGTACCAGCGTCGCGGAGTTGGTGGTGCCCGCGTCGATCAGCAGGCCCGCCAGCTCGATGCCGTCCACGTCGGCGGTGGAGATCGCGGTGATCCCGCCGTCCGGCACGAAGGTGGCCAGGCCCATGCCCAGGACGACCGTGTCGGGGCGCGTGATGTTGAGCGTCTGGTTGATGTGGTAAACGCCCGGGGTGACCAGGAGGTTCTTGCCGGCCGCGAGGGCGGTGTTCATGTCGGCCGCGGTGGCACCGGGCTTGACGATGTAGAACTGGTCGATCGGCAGGGACTTGCCCGCCGGGGTCTTCCCGCTCCACGTCGTGCCCACGGCGTTGGACTGGAGTCCGGGCACGAACACCTGGTAGGCGCCCGCGCTGTCGACGTACAGGAAGGGCTTCTCGCGGATCGTCGGGGAGCTGGCGACGTTGGTGTACGTCGGGAAGGACTGGGCGGGTGCGCCCTGGTCGCCGACGAAGACCATGTTCCAGTTGGAGCCGGACCAACTGCCCATCGTGGAGTTCCGGGTGAGGAACTGCTGCTGCGAGCCGGACTGGATCTGGCCGTCGACCTTGGTGTCGGAGATGAAGCCGCCGCTGGACCAACCGCCGTCGTCCAGGGCCAAGTTGCCGCGCACGTGCATGCGCCGGTAGGGGGCAGCCTGCGAGACGGCCCAACGGTCGGTGCCGCCAATGGGGTTGACCGACAGGTTCTCGGCGTCGCGCCAGAAGTTCTGCGTCGCGTTGCCCTGGAACCAGTCGGCCTCCGCGTGCACCGCGCCGTTGATGGTCACGTCGTCAGGGGAGAAGCCGAGGCCCGCGACCTGCGTGTAGAAGCCGACGTTGGCGTTGGCGCTGTAGGTACCCGGTTTGAACAGCAGGGCCTGGCGGGCCGAGCCGAACTGGTTGGTCTCCTGCTGGGAGAAGACCGAGTCCAGCTTGGACTGGATGCTGGACGCCGACATCGACGGGTCGAACACCGTCACGTTGGGACCGAAGTCCGGGGTGCCCGGCGGGTTCGTCGAGCCGCCGCCCAGCGTGAAGGACTGCGCTGCGGTGCCGTTGCACGTGTACTGCGCGAGCTGCACGCTGTCGGCGGTGGAAGCGCTCGGCACGTCAAGGCACTTGCCGCTGTTGCGGTTGACGAAGTGGTAGGCGCCGTCCGCCTCCGCGACCGGCAGCCACTGCTGGTTGTTGCCGCCGGAGTACGTCCACAGCTGGATGAGCGCGGAGTCGGCGGTCGAGACGCCGGTGACGTCCCAGGCCTCGGCCGCGTTCAGGTTGCTGTTCACGCGGTAGTACCCGCCGTCGGTGGCGACCAACTGCCAGTTCTGCGCGGTGCTTCCGTTGCACGTGTACTGCTGGACGGCCGTGCCGTCGGCACTCGCGGCCGAACGGGCGTCGACGCACTTGCCGCTGCCCTTGTTGACCACGGTGGTGTACCCGGTCGGGATCGCGGCGGCGGCCGTGCTCGCCGCGCTCGCCGAACCCTGCGTCGCGAACTCGATTCCGGTCACGGTGGTCGCCACGAGCGCGACCGCCGTGAGCGCTCTCGGAATGGGGCGGCGGCCGGTCAGTCTCTTCCGTCTGAGCACGGATTCTCCTGTGGTGATGGGGGGTTGGGGAGAAAGGTCGGAGGGGGCGGCCGTCAGCCGGTGTACTGGGCGAAGATGCTGGTGAACTGCCAGTTGCTCTGGCTCACGCCCGAGCACGTGTCGTCGTTCGGGTAGGCGCCCGGGCAGGGACGGTCACGGTTGGCCGACCAGAACGTCACCCGCGCGAGGTGGTGCGTCTGCGCGTAGCCGAGGATGGTCTGGAAGTCGGCAGTGGTGACGGTCTCGTTGTTGTCGGTGATGCCGTTCATCGACGAGATGCCCATGTCCCGGTAGGCCGCGTCGTCGCTGTAGCCGTACGCGTTCTTCAGCGCGGTCTTGAGGCCCTCGGCGGCCCGCTGGGTGAGCGTGCCCATGTTCTGGCCCGCGCCGCCGAAGTCGAACGGCATGATCGTCCACGCGTCCACGGTCAGCCCGGAGGACGCGGCCCGGTTGATGAGGCTCGTGTCGGGACCGCTCTGCCCGGTGCCGATGGTGACGTACACCTTGATGCCCGGGTTGTTGGCCTTGACGGTCTTCAGCGCGTCCACGGTCCGCTGCTGCACGGTCCCGTTGCTGTACGCGTCGGCCTCGATGTCGATGTCGATGGCCTTGAGCGAGTAGGCGCTGATGACCTTCTGGTACGCCGCCGCCAGTTCACTCGCGCTGGAGCAGGAGCTCTCCAGCTTGTTGCCGCTGTACCCGCCGAAGGACGGGACGACGTCACCGCCGTTGGCCCGCACGGTGTTGATGGTCGACTGGTCGACTCCGCCGGTCAGCGCGCGGCCGCCGTCCCACTGCGGGTTGCAGTAGCCGTTGCTCAGGACGAACGCCAGCGTGAACCACTTCACGCCGGTTGCGTTCATGACAGTCGTAGGGCTGGGCGGGTTTCCCCAGCCGTTGTACAGGTACGGGGCCACGGCCATCGGGGCGGTCGTGGGCGGGGTCGTGCCGCCTGCGGCGGGCGCGGTCCACTTCTGGTTGGCGGCGCCGGAGCAGGTCCAGATCTGGGTGCGGGTGCCGTTGGCCGAGGTGTTGCCGGTGACGTCCAGGCACTTGTTGGCGGCCGGGTTCACGATGTCGTGCGCGGCGGAGACCGTCCACTGCTGGTTGGCGCTGCCGCCGCAGGTCCACAGCTGGAGCTGGGCGCCGTTGGCCGTCGAATTGCCGGTGATGTCAAGGCACTTGCCGAGGGCTCTGATGGTCCCGTCGGAGCCGACCGTCCACTGCTGGGCGGCGGTGCCGTTGCAGTCGTAGATCTGTACGGCCGTGCCGTCGGCGGAACTCGCGCCGGCGACGTCGAGACACTTGCCGCCGAGGCCGGTGATGGTACCGGTCGCGGCCGAGGCGGAGGGGGCTGCGAGGGTGCCGACGGCGGTGAGGCCGAGGGAGAGGGCGAGGGCGCAGCGCAGGGCGAGGCGTTGCATGACGAGGGGGCCTTTCGTCCTGGGTGGGGGGTGGACGCCGCCGGCATGAGGGCGGTGAGAGGTGAACACGAGTGTTCACATATGTGAGCGCGGAATGCATTCATGGGAGGTCTGTTGGCTGGTGAACCTAAAGGTCTGCACCAAAGCCGTCAAGAGGTGCGACCGGAGAAGTCCCGCAGGGCTGGGCTGAGTTGAGAAGTTGTAGGCGAGGGAAAAGAAATCATCTGACCCATTGAGTGGCTGGTTCTCACAGGTCAGACTGTGCAGGCTTCGTGATGATCGACAGGGCGCTGGTCGGAGGAAACATGAACACAGCGGGGGCCGTTCAGGTCGCAGTCCGGCACATACTCAGTGACAAGCTCTCCGGGGGATTCCTCAGACCGAGAACGCGCACGGTCACCTGGAAGGACTCCCACTTCGTCGTCAAGCGGCCCGCATCGGGCAAGCACACGGTGGAGTTGACCTGCCCCGTGTGCTCGGCGTCCCTGCTGGCCGAGGTGCGCGACCGCTCCTCCACCCGGACGATCGCGAGCGTCCTCCTCGTCCTCGCGGTGCTGTGCCTGGTCGCCTTCTTCGCGGCCTTTGCCTACGCCGTTCACGAAGGTGGGAAGACCCTCCCTGAGGGACAGTCGCTCCCGGTCCTATTCTCCGTCAGCGTGATCACGATCTTCGTCACCTTCGTGGCCGGCCCCACGCTCTTCCTCCGCAGCCGCGGCTACATCGGCGTCAGCATGCTCGACGCCCCCAAGCCGCGCCGTCGACACCACATCATGTCGGTGCGGAAGGCGCCGCAGGGCGTGCGAACTCGCTGATGAGCCGCGCGAGTTCGGCCGGTCGGTCGAGGGGGAGCAGCGTGTAGCCGTCGTCCAGCTCGACCAGCCGCCCTCGCGGCAGGAGTTGAGCTGGCTGGCGTGGGTTACTCGCGGATCTGAGCGTTCACTCCGGGACGCGCGTCACCGCTGTCCGCGCCCAGGCCCGCGAGCAGGCGGAGCCCGTCCTCGGCGGGGCTGCCGGGGGCCGCGGAGAGCACCAGCAGCTCCATGCTCGATTCGTCCGGTAGCGCGAAGTTCTCCTGGTGCAGTTCCAGCAGTCCGACCAGCGGGTGCAGGTACGCCTTGCGTCCATGGGTGCGGGCGCGGACGTCCGCGCGGGCCCAGAGGCGACGGAAGCGCTCGCTGCCCATCGCCAACTCGCCGATGAGCGAGGCCAGGCGGGGATCCTCGGGGTATTTGCCGGCGGCCAGGCGCAGATGTCCGACCACGTCGAGGGTGCACTTCTCCCAGTCCGCGTAAAGACCGTGCCCGGCCTCTTCGAGGAAGATGTGCCGGGCGGTGTTCAGGCCCGGCAGCGGCCGGCCGTACAGGAGCTCGGCGAGGCGGTTCCCGGCGAGCACGTCCAGGCGATGGTCCATGATCAGCGCGGGTGCGTCGGCGACCAGGTCGAGGACGCGCAGCAGCTCCGGCCGGACCCGCCCGCCCGGCGCCTTCGCGCGGCGGCGGCGCTGTCGGGCGAGCCGGTAGAGGTGCCCGCGTTCGGTCTCGTCGAGCCCGAGGACACGGGCGAGCGCGTCGAGGATCTGCTCGGAGGGCTGGGTCGCGCGACCCTGCTCCAGGCGTACGTAGTAGTCGACGCTGACTCCGGACAGGTGCGCGACCTCTTCGCGGCGCAGCCCTTCGACCCGGCGGCGGCTGTCGGTGGGGATGCCGACGGACGCCGGGTCGACCCGGGAACGCCTGGTGCGCAGGAAGCCCGCAAGATCGTCCATGTCCCCAGTATCGCCTCGGCGGTTGCCCGTGAAGGTGGTCCTGCCGATACCAGGAAGTCCCGTCCGACGGACGAGGCGCCCCTGAATGCCGCGCGCCACGGCGCCCAGTATCGGAGGCGACCGATCCGAAGGAGTTGGAGTTCCCGTGAAGACGCTGATCGTCTACGCCCACCCGGAGCCGAAGTCGCTCAACAACTCGCTGAAGGACCTCGCGGTGTCCACCTTGGAGACCGCGGGGCACGAGGTCCGGGTGAGCGATCTGTACGCGATGAACTGGAAGGCGGTCGTGGACGCGGCGGACTACGGCCCCGACGCCTCACGTCCGCTGAAGGTCGTCCTGGACTCGGGCCGGGCGTTCGACGCCGGCACGCTCACCCCGGACGTCCGCGCCGAGCAGGAGAAGCTGCTGTGGGCCGACACGATCATCTTCCAGTTCCCGCTGTGGTGGTACACGATGCCCGCGATCCTCAAAGGGTGGGTGGACCGGGTGTTCACCTTCCACTTCGCGTACGGCGTCGGCGAGCACAGCGACACCAAGTACGGCGAGCGCTTCGGCGAAGGCACCCTCGCGGGCAGGAAGGCTCTGCTGTCGGTGACCGCCGGCGGTCCGGAGCCGCACTACGCCGCTCGCGGGATCAACGGCCCCATCGACGATCTCCTGTTCCCGATCCACCACGGCATCCTCTACTACCCGGGCATCGCGGTGCTGCCACCGTTCGTGCTGTACGGCACCGACCGGATGACCGCCGAGGACTACCCGGACGTCGCCAAGGCCTGGGAGCAGCGCCTGCTCACCCTGGAGTCGACCGAGCCGATCGCGTTCCGCCGGCAGAACTTCGGCGACTACGAGATCCCCTCGCTGCATCTGAAGGAGGGACTGGAGCCCGCGGGCCGCACGGGTTTCGGCCTGCACGTGCGCGGCTGACCGCAGACGACGGACAGGACGGGCGGGGGTGCGTAGCTCCGGCCGGCCGCAGTATGTGGCCGAAGGGCGCCACAGAAGGCGGCGGTTCGCGGTGTGACACCCATACGGGAAATTCCCGGCGAGTGGCACAATCGGCGGCGTGGACGGGGGGATCCTCGAACGCGAGCCCGAACTGGCGCGACTGGCATCGGCCGCACGTGAGGCGGCGGACGGGGCCGGTTCCGTGGCGCTCGTCCTCGGCGAGGCGGGCATCGGCAAGTCGAGCCTGGTGAAGGCCATGCCGGACCGGCTGCCGCACAGCACACGCATCCTCCTGGGCCAGTGCGACGACCTCGCCACCCGCCGCCCCCTCGGCCCGTTCCGCGACCTCGTCGGCAGCGTCGGCACCGAACTCGCCCGGGCCCTCATGGAGGGCGGCGACCGCCACCGCGTCTACGAAGCCCTGCAAGGGGAGTTGGCCGGTGTACCGCATCCGGCGGTGCTCGTCGTGGAGGACGTCCACTGGGCCGACGAGGCATCGCTGGACGCCCTGCGCTTCCTGGTCCGGCGCATGCATCGGCTGCCCGCCGTACTCGTCCTCACCTACCGGGACGACGAGTTGAGCCGCGAGCACCCGCTGCGGCACCTCCTCGGCGAGGTCTCCCGCACGGACCGCGTGCACCGGCTGCCGCTGGCCCGCCTGTCCAAGTCGGCGGTGCGCGCGCTCAGTTCGGCCAGCCGCCTAGACCCGGCCCAGGTGTACGCGGTGACATCGGGCAACCCCTTCTTCGTGACCGAGGTCCTCGCGGCCGGCGGCACCGGGGGAGTGCCCCCGACGGTCGTCGACGCCGTGCTCGCCCGGCTGCGCGGACTGGACGGCCGGACCGTCGACGCGCTGGAGCAGCTCGCCGTCGTACCCTCCGCCGTCGAACGGCCCCTCGTCGACGCGCTGTTGACAGGCGGCGTCGCCGTGCTGGCCGCCGCCGAACAGCGCGGGCTCCTCGCGGTGACCCCCGAACGGGTCGCGTTCCGCCACGAGTTGATCCGCCGCGCCGTCGCCGACTCCCTGCCCGCGGCCCGGCGCATCGACCTCAACCGCGATGTGCTCACCGCCCTCATGCTCCGGCCGGGCTCCGACCCGGCCCGCGTCGTCCACCACGCCGCACAGGCCGGCGACCAGGACGCCATCGCCCGCTACGGCCCCCGCGCGGCCCAGGACGCCACCGAGGCGGGCGCCCACCGCGAGGCCGCCGCCCATCTGCGGCTCGTGCTGCGGCAACGGCACCGCTACACCCCCGCCGAACTCGCCGGCCTGCTCGAACGCTACGCCGTGGAGTGCTACACCGTCGCCGACTCCGGCGAGGCCGTCGCCGCCCAGCGCGATGCCGTGGCCCTGCGCCGCTCCCTCGGCGACACCCTCACCCTCGGCGCCGATCTGCGCTGGCTGTCCCGCATCCACTGGTGGGCGGGCCATGCGGAGGAGGCCCAGGACGCGGCACGAGAGGCCATCGCCGTCCTCGAACACGCCGGTGACGACCGGCTGTTGGCCCTCGCGCTCAGCAACACCGCCCAGCTGCGGATGCTGTCCGACCGGTACGCCGAGGCCATCTCCCACGGCGAGCGCGCCATCGCCCTGGCCCGGCGCGCGGACGACCCCGCGATCCTCGCCCACGCCCTCAACAACGTGGGCACCGCCCGCTGGCGCAGCGGCGACCCGGACGGGCGACGGCAGGTCGAGGAGAGCCTCGCGGTGGCGCTGGCCGCGGGCGAGGTCGAACACGCCTGCCGGTCCTACGCCAACATCATCTGGTCCCTCCTCGACGACCTCCGCTACGCCGAGGCCGACCGTTTCCTGCCCCCGGCCCTGGAACTCGCCGACCGCGCCGAGCACTTGGGGTTCCTCAACTACCTCCACGTCGAGCAGGCCATGCGTCTCCTCGCCGCCGCCGACTGGGACGAGGCCGAGCGGCACGCCGAGTACGGGATGCACGACTTCATACCGGCCCGCTGCCCCGCGCTGACCGTCCTGGCCCGCGTGCGCGTCCGGTGCGGCAGGCCGGGCGCCGACGAACTCCTCACCCAGGCCCGGGAGATCGCCGTACGGGCCGGGGAGTTGCAGCGCATGGGCCCAGTGGCGGCGGCACGGGCGGAGGCGGCCTGGCTGCGGGGCGACCATGCGGCAGTGATCGAGGCGGCGTTGCCGGTCCATGCGCAGGCGGCCCGCCTCGACCACGGGCCGTACCGGGCCGAACTCGGCTACTGGCTCAGGAAGGTCGGGCAGCCGGTGGCCGCCGACGACAGCGACCACCCGTACGCGCTCCAGGCCGCCGGGGAGTGGAAGCGGGCGGCGGATCTGTGGCAACAGGCGGGCTGCCCCTACGAACACGCCGCCGCGCTCGCGGAGAGCCCCGACGCGGCCGACAAACTCACCGCGCTCGCCGAACTCGACGCGCTCGGCGCCGAACCCCTCGCCCGCCGCGTCCGCGCCGAACTGCGTGACCTCGGCGTCCGCCACATCCCGCGCGGCCCGCACGCGGCGACCCGGGGCAACCCGGGCGGGCTCACGGAACGCCAACTCCAGGTCGTACGACTGCTGGTGGACGGCCTGACGAACCCGGAGATCGCCGACCGGCTGGTGGTGTCGGTCCGTACCGTCGACAACCATGTGCGGGCCGTACTGGAGAAGCTCGACGCGCCCACCCGGCGGCAGGCCGCGGCCCGTGCGACGGAACTCGGGCTGCTGCCGGACGCCGAAACGTAGGTACCCGGCGCCGCCGAGCTGGGTGACGGGCACGGATGCCCGCGCGTTGCCGGGCGGCGTAGAACATGCAGGTCAACAAGAGCACCACGAAACGGGGACCGCATGTCCAGCACACCCGCACAGACCGCTCGCCGTGAACTGACCGACTTCGCCGGGGAGTTGATCGGCCCGGACGACGCCGGCTATCCGGAGGCCCGCGCCGTCTACAACGCGATGACCGACAAACGGCCTGCCCTCATCGCCCGTTGCGCCGACGCGGACGCCGTGGCCCGCGTGATCGGCTTCGCCCGCGCCCACGAACTGCCCCTCGCGGTACGGGGAGGCGGCCACCACGGAGCCGGACTCGGCACCGTCGACGGGGGAGTGGTCGCCGACCTGTCGCTCCTGAAGGACATCCAGGTGGACCCCGAGGCGCACACGGTACGGGTCGGCGGCGGCTGCGTGTGGGGCGACGTGGACCGTGCCACCAACGCGCACGGACTCGCCACCCCGAGCGGCATCATCTCCACCACCGGCGTCGGCGGTCTCGCCACCGGCGGCGGGCTTGGCCATCTGACCCGCAAGTGCGGGCTGACCATCGACAACCTGCTGGAGGCCGACCTCGTGCTGGCCGACGGCAGCCGGGTGCGGGCGAGTTCGGACGAGAACAGTGATCTGTTCTGGGCGGTCCGGGGCGGTGGCGGCAACTTCGGGGTCGTCACCTCGTTCCTGTTCCGGCTGCACGAGGTGAGCACGGTCGTCGCCGGACCCACCTTCTGGCCGGTCGAGATCAGCGCCGAAGTCCTCGCCGCCTACCGGGACTTCCTGCCGAACGCGCCCCGTGAGCTGAACGCGTTCTTCCTGCACGGCAGTGTCCCGCCCGCCCCGCCGTTCCCCGAAGAGATACAGCTGCGCAAGACGGCCGGGGTCGTGTGGTGCTACACCGGCGGCGACACCGAGGCCGCCGCACGTGAGATGGCGCCCCTGCTCGACGCACTGCCCGCACCGCTGCTGCACGCGGCCGGACCGATGCAACACCCGGACATGCAGGGCATGTTCGACGGGCTCTACCCGCCCGGCGACCAGTGGTACTGGCGCGCCGACTTCGTCAACGACATCCCCGACGAGGCGGTGGAACTCCACGCCAAGTTCGGCGCCGAGGTGCCCACTCCGCAGTCGACGATGCACCTCTACCCGATCGACGGCGCCGCCCACGACGTCGGCAACGACGAGACCCCGTGGGCGTACCGCGACGCACGCTGGGCGTCCGTCTTCGCCGGTGTCGACCGGGACCCCGCCAACGCCGGTCTCGTCAAGCAGTGGGCCGTCGACTACCAGGAGGCACTGCACCCGTACTCGGCGGGCGGCGCCTACGTGAACATGATGATGGACGAGGGACAGGAACGTGTCCGGGCCAGCTACCGCGGCAACTACGACCGCCTGGCCCGTATCAAGGCCGACCGTGACCCGGACAACGTCTTCCGCCTCAACCAGAACATCCACCCGGCCCCGAAACCGCGCTACGAGACCCGCCCGTGACAGCGGTTCCGGGGCCGGGACGGCCTCACGCGTTCGGGTCGAAGGAGATGCCGGACGGCTCGGCGATGGACAGGGCGTAGTTGAAGTCGCTGTCCCTGATCTTGAGGGTGGCCGAGCCGAAGTCGGCGGCCAGGAGCTTGTCCTTGAGGCCGGCCGGGTAGCCGTTCCAGCCCACCAGGCGCGGGTAGAACCAGTTGCCGGTGGCGTTCTCCGCGGGCTCGTCGTTGGTGTTGGCGAAGCGGAAGTCGTGCGAGCCGATGCCGTCCTTGTGGTAGACGATCTTGGGGTGTGTGCCGTCGAAGCGCACCCCCGAGGCCGCCGACACCTGGTACGCGGAGTGCTGCGACACCGACACGTACTGGACCGTGTTGTCCTTGATCCACACCACGACGTGCTCCCAGTCGTGGGTGTGGCCGATCGCCGCCGGACCCAGGGTGACCTGGTCCTTCTCGAAGTAACTGGCGTACATCACCGCGCACCAGTCGTTGTTGCACTTGGTCCGCGAGTACGTGTTGGCGTTGTTCAGCTGGGCCATGTCGTGGCAGTGCCCGTTGACGTCGCCGCCGAGCTTCAGCCCGGGGTTGATGGCGCCGTCGAGGCCGATGGCGGCCGTGGCGTAGCAGCCGTCGCCGTCGTAGTCGTAGGCCGGGGAGAAGGTCTGCTCCTGGCCGTCCGCGTTCTGCGGGAGCAACGTGAGGACGTTGGCCTGGGCGGCCGTCGCCTGCCCGACCACGAGGGCCAGCGCGCCGAGGACGGTGACGACGGCGGAGCGGCGAAGGCGCCGGGTGCGCGTCCGGGGCTTCGCCGCTCTCGCGGAGTTGTCGGTGGGGGGTGTCAGTTCAGGCACGCCGACTCCAGTTCTGGGCTGTGGGGGGGGCGCTACTGGATGCGCCAGGTCCAGACCTTCGCAGTCGGGTGTGCGCACGTCAACACCCTTGCGATGTACGGGTCTTGGCTCGGCGCTGAATTTCCCGGCGGCGCACTCAGCGCCCTCACAGGCAGCCCTCAGCCGCGCCCGGGCATTACCCGTCCGAACGGTCGGGAAGGTCCGGAAGGTCGTCGAGGAAATCCGCCGAGGGGACGTAGAAGAGATTTCCGGTGACGGCCGTCGAGAAGTCCAGGATGCGGTCGTGGGACGCGGAGTCGGTGCCCAGGAACATGTTGCGGAGCATCTGCTCGGTGACCGAGGGCGTGCGGGCGTACCCGATGAAGTAGGTGCCGAACTCGCCCTGAGCCGCGCTGCCGAACGGCATGTTGTCGCGCAGGATCTTCCGCTCGGTGCCGTCCGGGCCGGTGATGACATTCAGCGCGATGTGCGAGTCGGCCGGCTTGACGTCGTCGTCCATCTCCATGTTGGTCAACTTGCTGCGCCCGATGGCCCGTTCCTGCTGCTCCACCGGCAACGCGTTCCAGCCCGCCATGTCGTGGACGTACTTCTGCACGATCACATAGCTGCCGCCCGCGAACTCCGGGTCCTCGCCGCCGACCACCACCGCCTCGCGGGCCGTTCGCCCGACGGGGTTCTCCGTGCCGTCGACGAAGCCCAGCAGATCGCGGACGTCGAAGTACTGGAACCCGGACACCTCGTCGGCCACGGAGACCGCGCCGCTGAGCCGGCCCATGATCTCGGCGGCCAACTCGAAGCACAGGTCGGCCCGTACGGCCTTGATGTGGAACAGCAGGTCGCCGGGGGTGGACACGGCCGTGTGGCGGTCGCCGACGAGTTCACGGAACGGATGCAGCTCGGCGGGGCGCGGACCGCCGAACAGCCGGTCCCACACCTTCGACCCGATACCGGTCACGCAGCTGAGCCGCCCGTCCGGCGCCCGGAACCCGATGGACCGGATCAACCCGCCCAGGTCTTCGAGGAGTTGGCGCACCGTCTCCTCGCCGCCCGGCTCCACGGTGACGACGAGGAAGGTCGCGCTGGGGGTCAGGGTCTCCAGCACCGCCTGCGTGGTCGGGACGGTCCCGTCGCCGATGCTGCCGTCCGTATGCTCGACCGAGCCGTCAACGGTCATGTATGTCATGCCTCCGCGCTGTCCTGGGAGGTGCCGGCCATGACGGCCGGCACCGTGCGACTCAGCCGAGTTTTCCAGTCCGCGCGTCCTGCCACAGGTCGACGCCGCCGTCGACGGCGTACGAGTCGATCTCGGCCAGCTCCTCGGCGCTGAAGGCGAGGTTGTCCAGCGCGGCCACGTTCTGGTCGAGCTGCTCCGTGCGGGACGCGCCGATGACCAGCGAGGTGACCCGCTCGTCGCGCAGCGCCCAGGCGAGCGCCATCTGGGCGAGGGTCTGCCCGCGCCGCCCCGCGATGTCGTCGAGTGCGCGCAGCCGGCGCATCATGTCCTCCGTCAGCCAGCCCGCGTCGAACGACGTGCCCTGCGCGGCCCGCGACCCCTCCGGGATCCCGTCCAGATACCGCCCGGTCAGCAGCCCCTGCGACAGAGCCGTGAACCCGATGACCCCGAAGCCCTCGTCCCGCGCGGCGTCGAGCAGCCCGTCGTTCTCGACCCACCGGTTGAGCATGTTGTACGACGGCTGGTGGATGAGGAGCGGTGTGCCCAGCTCGCGGAGGATGGCGGCGGCCTCGCGGGAGCGCTCCGCGTCGTAGGAGGAGATGCCGACGTAGAGTGCCTTGCCCTGGCGGACGGCGGTGTCCAGCGCGCCCATGGTCTCTTCGAGCGGGGTGCCGGCGTCGAGGCGGTGGGAGTAGAAGATGTCCACGTAGTCGAGGCCCGTGCGCTTCAGCGACTGGTCGAGCGAGGCCAGGACGTACTTGCGGGAGCCGCCGCCCTGACCGTAGGGGCCCGGCCACATGTCCCAGCCGGCCTTCGTGGAGACGACCAGCTCGTCCCGGTACGGCGCGAGGTCCTGCTTCAGCAGGCGGCCGAAGTTGATCTCGGCGGCGCCGTAGGGCGGGCCGTAGTTGTTCGCCAGGTCGTGGTGGGTGATGCCGAGGTCGAAGGCGCGCAGCGCGATCTCGCGCTGCGTCTCGAACGGCCGGTCGTCACCGAAGTTGTGCCAGTAGCCCAGCGACAGCAGGGGCAGGTCGAGCCCCGAGCGGCCGGTACGGCGGTAGCGCATGGTGCCGTTGTAACGCTCAGGATCTGCGACGTGGGTCATCGGGGGGTCTCCGCGAGGTGCATGAGGGGGTGGTGTCGCCGGGGTGATCGACACGTCCACTGTGCCCCCGCGCGATTCCCGAGTCCAACCGTTCCTCGCCATGGGATTCAGCGATGCCGTCGTTGAATCCCAAACACGGGACCAGGAGAGTGCGGCGCGTGTGAGGAACGTCGGGGTGTGACGGAGGGATCACTTCCGGATTGCATTCCGGAAGGTGATCTTGGGCAGTGATGCGGGCGTTTGTGGTTGCC
>NZ_JBXVPZ010000113.1:0-23176 GCF_057961495.1 Streptomyces sp. P5F9
CCCCGGTATGCCCCCACTCACCCCACCCGACCGAGTCCAGCAACGGCGTCCAGCTCTTCGTCGACTCCTGCCATCGATAGGCACCGCCGATGTCGGTACGGGCGTAGGCGAGGTTCTTCTCGCTCCGGTTGAAGACGATGCCGGGCACGAAGCCCCCACCGTCGATCCGGGCGTTGTGCCAGGTGTACGTGTCGGCGGCGAGCGCGACATTTGAGGGGCTGGGCGCCGCAAGGGCGGACGGACTGCCCACCAACAGACCGGCGGCGAGGGCCAGTACAGCTGTGAGGATTCGGGTTCTTCGCACGAGAGGTCCTCTCATGAAGAGGGGTTCAAGACACGAGCGCCGGGCGACCCCCAGTGCGGGTGGGGGCCGCCCGGCCCGGTGGGCCTCGTCGTCAGGTGACGAGACCACGCACGCGGAACTCCGAGGCACTCTCCGAGAGACGGGCATGTCCAACACCCCTGTTTTTAGGGGCGCGGGGAACTGCGCGACCAGCCACAACGGACCGGCACTGTTCCGAACCACCCAACCCGCGGAGCGCCTCGCGGGGACTATTCAAGAAGCTCCGCATACGACCCCATGGCCAAGGCGACATCCGCCTGAGCCCAGAACCGGTGATACGTGAAGACAGGCGCAGCCCCACCCGCCAGATAACTCTGGATCTTCGACCAGGCCGGATCGTTCTTGTAGAAGGACCGCAACGAGGCGAACGTGGAAGCGGAGTTGACCGCGTCCCCGTTCGGCATCGTCCCGCTCCACCCACTCGGCACATACACACTGTCGTCGAACCGGTTGTAGTCCGCGCGAGTCTCCGGAACGGCGACACCCAGGCTGTCCTGGTAGTTGCCCCACATCCCGTCGAGCAGCGCCTTCGCGGTCGTCTTCGCCGCCGCGGAACCGGACTTCGCGGCGTAGTACGTCAGCGTCTTGGCATACGCGGCGGCCACACCCACGTCATTGGTGTAGTCGGCCACGGTGACATGAAGTCCCGCATTGGCACCGGGACTTGACGCGTTCCACGTATCCGGCTGCCCCGACCACTGCAACGTCGAGGGAATCAGATACGTACCGTCCGGATTGATCGTGGTCTTGGACAACGCCCAGGCCACCCACTTGTCGAGAACCGCCTTCGCGCTCGCGTTCCCCGTCTGCTGGTAGTACTCGGCGACCCGCTCCATCGACCACGCCTGGAACCCGAACCACTGGTTGGACGGCGGGTCGTGATAGACGGGCTGCTGGTCGTAGTACATGCCGTAGAACGTCGACGTCCCGGCCGGCGGACTCGCGTACCGCCCCTGCCAACTGTTCGTCGCCCCACCGGCGATGGCCCCCTCGCTCGACTGCAGCCAACGGTAGAACTCCAGCTGCCGCGACAACGAGGTACCCCAATCCGCAGCACCCGTAGTGGACTTGGGCTTCAAGTCCGCGTACGAACTCAACGCATAGGCAGCCAACGGGTTTTGATAACCCCCGTGCACATGGCTGGACCCGATACGCCACGCCCACCCCGCACTGGTGTCATTGGCACCGCCCCACGCGTAGTACCAGGACAGCAGATAGTCCGAGGCATCCTTGCCGGTCCCGGCCGGGCAGGTGGACGGACCGACGCAGTTGCCGATTTTCTTGAAATACTTGTCGTACATGGCGTAGCGCAGATAGTCGCCCATCTTCGCCGCCTTGCCGACGGTCGTGGAGACGTCGGAGCCCTTGCCCTGCTCCTTCGCCCACACGTCGGCCCAGTACGCGGCCTGCACGGCCCGCGCGTCGGCGTCCGGCGCGTCGGTGTACTTCCACTGCTTGGCGTACGAGGAGTCACCGGTGAAGAGGTCCAAGTACCCGTTCGTGCCGCCGTACTTGAAGGCGTCACAGGTCGGCTGCGGCACCGTCTCCCACACCGACTCCTGCGCTCCGCGCTGGAAGGTGTTGATGTACGACGGCCCGCTCGCCGTCGGCCCCGCCTCGCACCCACCGCCCGGCGTGTCGCCGTAGCCGTAGGTGTTGTCGACGTCCTCCAGCCAGTGCATACCGTAGACATCGTCCGTACCGTATGCGGTCTTCAGTTCACCGGCGATCGGATCCGATCCCACCGGCACCGAGGTGTCGAGCTTCGCCGGATACTCGTTCGGGGTGTCCAGCTCGGGCGCGTACGTCGCCGGCTTCGAGGCGTTGTAGAACGAGTTGGTCGGCTGGTCGGCGTGGGTCGGGATCATGTACTTCTCCATGAGATCCCAGGCGCCGTTGAACTTCGACCAGTCGCCCGTCACCTTGCCGTACATCGCCTGTAGCCACAGCAGATAGCTGTACGCCTCCGACGTGGTCTCGTGGCCCTGGTCCGGCGCCTCGACGATCAGGGTCTCCACCGAGTGGTAGGGGATGCCCTGGGGCGAGAAGTAGCCGTTCGCCGGGTTGGTGATCTTGCCGTAGAGGTCCAGGAAGCGGGCGTCGTACGCGTTCGCCGCCGCCAGCTCCGTCACCGTGACCGTCGCCTTGGTGAACCCCGTCGCCGTCGAGTCGAAGGACGCCGAACCGGTGCCCGACGCGTCGGCCGTGAGGGTCACCGTCTGCGCGGTGTTCCAGTTCGACGGCGTGAAGGTGAGCGTCCCGCCGCCGGTGACCGACAGACCGGTGTTTCCGCCCGCCCGTGCCGTCGTGACCGTCACGTTCGATGACGGCTGCGTGGACAGCGACACCGCGTAGGTGCCCGACTTGCCCTGCTGAACGCCGAGTTGGGCCGGTGAGGCCACCACCGCGGGTCCCGACGCGACCGTGATGCCGACCGGAGTCGACTCCCCGGACGCGCCCAGGCTGTCGTAGGCCTTCGCCACCAGCGAATGACTGCCCACGGTCAACCCGGAGGCCGAAAGAGAGTACGGCGAGCTCGTGTCCGTGCCGAGCAGCGTGGTGTCGTCGTAGAACTCGACCTTGCTGATCGTCGCGTTGTCGGCCGCCGCCGCGGTCGCCGCGAGCGGGATCGCCGCCCCCTGCGTGTAGATCGCGCCCGCGCTCGGGCTGGTCAGCACCGTGATCGGCGGCTGGTGCGCGCCGGCGCAGGTGGTGCCGTTGACCGCGAACGAGGTGGGCGCGGTGTTGGTGCCGCTGTAGCTGAACTGCGCGCCGGTCGAGACAGCCGCGCCCGCGGCGATCGTCCCGTTGTACGACGCGTTCGTCACCGTGACCGCGCTGCCGGACTGGGACCAGGTGCCGTTCCAGCCGTTGCTGAGCTTCTGGTTGCCGGCGTAGGCATACGTCAGGGTCCAGCCGTTGATCGCGTCCGTACCCCGGTTGGTGAGGGTCAGATCCGCGGTGAAGCCGGAGCCCCAGTCGTTGGTCTTGTAGTCCACGCTGCACTGAACTGTCGCCGCCTGAGCGGGAGTTGTACCGGTCGCGAGCATCGACAACGGAAGCGCGAGGGCCGCCACGACAGCGGTCCAGAGCCTCCGCGTGATGCGGCGTCTCCTTCTGGGGTGCATGTGCTGGTTCCTCCTTGCGGCTCGGAGAAGGTGGGGGCGGAGCAGCAACAAGCCTTGAACCAGTGGGAGCGCTCCCATCGTGGGGACGGGGGTGGGAGCCGTCAAGATGCTTACGGAGTCGAAAAAATTCGACGGACGTGGGTTGAGGGAAAGTCAGCGAAAGTCTGTGACCCCCCTGTCCTTTACCGTCACTTGGCGCTACCTTCCTGGACACCAGTGGGAGCGAATCCGCCAGTCGACGCGTCCGTGCGACGCGTCCGAGCTGCAAGGACTCGCTCATGCGACACCCCCCGCGTTCAATGCTTTTAGCCGTGGCCGGCGCGACCGCCCTAGTTGGGGCCATGGTCGTTCCGGTGGTCACGGCGTCCGGCGCCACTCCCGCGTGCACGGTGGAGTACTCGGTCACCAGCCAGTGGGACACCGGATTCCAAGGTGCAGTGCAGATCACCAACAACATGGCACCGGTGAGCGGTTGGAGCCTCAGCTTCGACTTCGCCGGCGGCCAGAAGGTCACCCAGGGCTGGAACGCCAAGTGGTCCCAGTCCGGTGCGACGGTCACCGCCGCCAACGAGAGCTGGAACGGCTCGCTCGGCACCGGCGCGAGCGTCAGTGCCGGGTTCCTCGCCAACTGGTCGGGGAGCAACGCCGTACCGTCCGCGTTCAAGCTCAACGGCACGACCTGCAACGTCGATGCGGAGCCGACACCACCCACGTCGCCGCCTCCGACCTCACCGCCGCCCAGCGGCACCGCGCCCGCACTGCACGTCTCCGGGAACAAGCTCGTGGACGCCGACGGCACCAACCGCCGTCTGCTCGGCGTCAACCGGTCCGGCGGCGAGTTCATGTGCGTGCAGGGCTACGGCATCTGGGACGGCCCGGTGGACGACGCGGCCGTCGCGGCGATCGCCGACTGGAAGGCGAACGTGGTCCGCATTCCCCTCAACGAGGAGTGCTGGCTGGGCCTTTCGAACATCAAGCCCGAGTACGCGGGCGCCAACTACATCGCCGCCGTGAAGGACCTGGTGGCGAAGGTCGAGGCGCACGGCATGACGCCGATCGTCGAACTGCACTGGACCTACGGCCAGTACACCGGCAACTCGGCGGGCTGCTCCGACGTACACGCCACCTGCCAGAAGCCGATGCCGGACGCGCAGTACTCACCGTCGTTCTGGTCCTCGGTCGCCAGCACTTTCAAGGGTGACCAGGCTGTCGCGTTCGACCTGTTCAACGAGCCCTACCCGGACCGCGCGACGTCCACGACCACCCAGGCGTGGGAGTGCTGGCGCGACGGCGGCACCTGCCCCGGCATCGGGTACGAAGTCGCCGGTATGCAGGATCTCGTCGACTCCGTACGGTCCACCGGCGCCAAGAACGTGATCATGGCCGGCGGGCTCGCGTACTCGAACGACCTGAGCCAGTGGCTGACCTACAAGCCCACAGATCCGACCGGCAATCTCGTCGCCGCGTACCACGTGTACAACTTCAACACCTGCGCGACCGAGAGCTGCTGGAACTCCACACTCGCCCCCGTCGCGGCCCAAGTGCCGCTGGTGGCAGGGGAGATCGGCGAGAACACCTGCTCGCACGCCTTCGTCGACCAGGTCATGAAGTGGTTCGACGACCGCGGGCTCTCGTATCTCGGCTGGACCTGGAACACCTGGGACTGTTCCGCGGGTCCCTCACTGATCTCCGACTACGCCGGTACGCCCACCGCGTACGGCATCGGGCTGCGCGACCATCTGCGCGCCCTCAACGGATAGGCGCCCTCAGCCAGACCAACAGCACCCGCAACCAACTTCCTTCACAGACAAGGAAACCCGCACTCATGAGCCGTACCAGAACAGCGTTGCTCGCTGCCTTGGTGCTCGTCGCCGGGGCCTCGGGGACGGCGGTCGCCGTCACCCCCTCGGCGGACGTCGGCATCGCCGCGATCCCCTGCAGCGTCGACTACAAGGTGCAGAACCAGTGGGACACCGGCTTCACCGCCGCCGTCACGATCACCAACAACGGGGCGGCGAAGTCCAGTTGGGCCGCGAAGTGGTCGTACGCCGGTAACCAGAAGATCACCAGCGGCTGGAACGCGAAGATCAGCCAGAGCGGGACCGCCGTCACGGCGGCCAACGAGACCTACAACGGGAGCCTGGGGACCGGGAGTTCGGTCAGCTTCGGCTTCAACGCCTCCTACAGCGGCACCAACGCGCTCCCGACCACCTTCACCCTCGACGGCGTGACCTGCAACGTCGACGACGGCAGCGGTGGGGGAGGGGGCGGTGGCGGCACCGATCCCAGCGCGCGGGTCGACAACCCGTACGCGGGCGCCAAGGTGTACGTGAACCCGGAGTGGTCGGCGAAGGCCGCGGCCGAGACCGGCGGCAGCCGTATCTCCAGCCAGCCCACCGGCGTCTGGCTCGACCGTATCGCCGCCATCAACGGCGTCAACGGCGGGATGGGCCTGCGCGCGCACCTCGACGCGGCGCTCGCCCAGAAGGGCACCGGCGAAGAGGTCGTCCAGCTCGTCGTCTACGACCTCCCCGGGCGCGACTGCGCGGCCCTGGCCTCCAACGGTGAGCTCGGCCCGACCGAAATCGGCCGCTACGAGAGCGAGTTCATCGACCCGATCGCCGCGATCCTCGCCGACAGCAAGTACGCCTCGCTGCGGATCGTCACCACGATCGAGATCGACTCGCTGCCCAACCTCGTGACCAACACCGGCAGCAAGGCCACCGCCACCCCGCAGTGCGACACGATGCTCGCCAACGGCAACTACGTGAAGGGCGTCGGCTACGCGCTGAACAAGCTCGGCGCGATCCCCAACGTCTACAACTACATCGACGCCGGACACCACGGCTGGCTCGGCTGGGACGACAACTTCGCTCCCTCCGCGAACCTCTTCTACCAGGCCGCGAACGCCGAGGGCGCGACCGTGAACGACGTGGCCGGCTTCATCACCAACACGGCCAACTACAGCGCCCTGAAGGAGAACAACTTCACCATCAACGACAGCGTCAACGGCGTCTCCGTGCGCCAGTCCAAGTGGGTCGACTGGAACCGCTACGTGGACGAGCAGTCGTACGCCCAGGCGTTCCGCAACGAGTTGGTGTCCGTGGGCTTCAACTCCGGTATCGGCATGCTGATCGACACGTCGCGGAACGGCTGGGGCGGTTCGGCCCGGCCTAGCGGTCCTGGCGCAACCACCAGTGTGGACACGTATGTTGACGGCGGGCGCTACGACCGCCGGATCCAGGTAGGGAACTGGTGCAACCAGTCCGGTGCGGGTCTGGGCGAACGTCCGCAGGCCGCTCCCGCCACCGGGATCGACGCGTACGTGTGGATGAAGCCGCCGGGTGAGTCCGACGGGTCCAGCACGGCCATCGCGAACGACGAGGGCAAGGGCTTTGACCGGATGTGCGATCCGACGTACACGGGGAACGCCCGCAACGGCAACAACATGTCGGGTGCGCTGCCGAACGCTCCGTTGTCCGGGCACTGGTTCTCTGCTCAGTTCCAGCAGCTGATGGCGAATGCGTATCCGCCTCTGTAGGTCGGCTTTTTTGGCTGCCGGCCGGTGGGGGCTGGTCGCGCAGTTCCCCGCGCCCCTTAAGGGCGCGGGGGTTGGCCCTCGTTGGACAGGGCCAGGCGTATCGCGAACTCCACCACCGAATAGTCGCCGTTGGATCGGTCCAACTCGTACGGCACCGCCGGCATCAGTGGTGGCTGGCCCATGAAGCGGGGGCGGTCGCCGTGGTGGGGCTGGGCGGCGTGGACGAGGAAGGGGTGGCAGAGGTAGACGTCACCGGGCCGGCCGGTGGCGTACGCGAGGGGGCGCCCGGCGGATGCCTCGGCCACCTTCGGGCCGAGCGTGAGCGACGAGGCGCCCTTCTCGCCGTACGGTTCGAGGACGCGTGGGACGTCGAGGTGGGAGCCGACCCGGATGCGCGTCGGCGCGTTCTCCTCGGTGACCTCGGTGTAGAGCATCAGCATCAGCAGGGCCCGGCCGCGAGAGACCAGATTCGCGTACGGCCACTCGTGCTCCGCTCCCTCAGCCACATAGCTGCCCTCGATGTGCCAGCCGGCGTCGTCCGGCTCCGTCGCGTGCGGGAAGCGCAGCGGAAAACTGCCCACCGAGTACCGGGACTGCCACCGGCCGGCGCCCACCAGGAGGTCGAACGCCTCATGCAGAGCAGGGGAGTTGACCGAGGCGGCGAACGGTCCCTGGGCCATGTCGCTCACCCACACCACGGGGTCCTTCCACGTGCCGGGGTCCTCCGGGTCGTAACCCGTCTCCCGCCAGAGCAGCCGAGCGCAGTGCTCGGCGACCCGGGGTGGGAAGGCCCCCTCGATCTTCACGAACCCGTCTGCGAGGAAGCGTTCCACCATCACGTCGGCCGTGTCGTCCATACGGGCATGCTCGGCGACGGACGACCTGTTCCGCACCTCATTTTTTGCCGCTTCGGCAACGGAACTGGCCGCCGGACGGTGCGTCGGCGCAGGCTGGCGGCACGCGGACGAGAGGGTGACCACCATGGCGCACGAGCACAACGAGAAGCACGCACACCACCACGACCACACCGACATCGACTGGGCCGTCATGGGCCCCCTGCTGGAGACCCAGGCGGAGCTGTTCTCGCCCTTGTACGAGCGGGCGATGGCGTGGCTTGCGAAGGAGCGGACCGATCCGGGGCTGATCGTCGACGTGGGCAGCGGGCCCGGTGTGGTCGCGTGTCTGTTCGCGGAGACGTTCCCGGGTGCCCGGGTCGTCGCGGTGGACTTCTCCGAACCGCTCCTGGAACGGGCCCGCGCCCGCGCCGACCGGCAGGGCTTCGGCGATCGTTTCAGCACGCTGACCGGTGAACTGCCCGAGGTCCTGGGGCAGTTGGAGTACCCCGCCGACCTCATGTGGGCCGGCCGCAGTCTGCATCACCTCGGTGACCAGCGGGCCGGTCTCGCCGCGTTCGCGGAGCGGCTCGCGCCCGGCGGCACCCTCGCGATCATGGAGGGCGGCCTGCCCTCCCGGTTCCTGCCCCGCGACTTCGGCATCGGCCGCCCGGGACTGGAGGCGCGGATCGACGCGATCGAGGCCGAGTGGTTCGCCCAGATGCGGGCCGACCTCCCCGGAGCCGTCACCGAGACCGAGGACTGGCCCGCCCTGCTGACCTCGGCCGGCCTGAAGCACACCGGCAGCCGCAGCTTCCTCCTCGACCTGCCCGCCCCGGCCCCCGACCGCGTCCGCGCCTACGCCGCGACCTGGCTGACCCGGGTGCGGGACACCTACGGCGAGGCGATGGACGCCGATGACCGGGCCGCCCTCGACCGGCTCGTCGACCCGCAGGACCCGGCGAGTGTGCATCAGCGCGCCGACGTGTTCGTGCTCGCCGCGCACACCGTGCACACGGCGGTGCGGGCCGGCTGAGACGGCCTGTGAGCTCGACCGGTCGAAGTGATCTCGACGGGTCGGAAGGCCCGTGATCTCGACGGCTTGACTTCGAGCCTGCTCAAGGTGATGAACTGCCCCTCCGACTGCGCGGAGTTCACCGACCCACGGGGGGACCACGACCATGAACGACAACTCTCACGTCGCGCTCATAACCGGCGGCGGCAGCGGGATCGGCGCCGCCGTCGCCCGTCAACTCCTCGGCGCCGGAGGCCGGGTGGCCGTCACCGGCCGCAGCGAGCAGCGCCTGTACGACTTCGCCGCCCAACTGGGCAACCCCGAGGGCCTGTTGACGATCCCCGGCAGTGCCGCCGAGTACGACGAGGTGCAGGCCGCCGTCGAGACGACGCTCAAACAGTTCGGTCGGCTCGACGCGGTGGTTGCCAACGCCGGTGTCGCCACGCACGATTCGGTCGCCGAGGGCGACCCGGCCGGGTGGACCGAGATGGTGCTGACCAACGTCCTCGGTCCCGCCCTGCTGATCCGGGCGTCCGTCGACGCGCTGAAGCAGACGCACGGCAGGATCGTGCTGATCGGCAGCGTCGCCGGGTTCGTGCACACCCCCGGCAACATCTACGGCGCGACCAAGTGGGCGATGACCGGTCTCGCCGAGAACACCCGGCGCGAGGTCACGGAGTTCGGCATCGGGGTGACCCTGGTCGCCCCGGGCCGCGTGGAGACCCCGTTCTGGGACGGCAACGGCAGCCTGCCGCCCGGCCATCTCCTCACCGCCGACCAGATCGCCGACACGATCCTCTGGGCGATCCGCCAGCCCGCCGGCGTCGACATCAACACCGTCGTCGTACGACCGATCGGGCAGCCCAACTGACAGACGTATGGGGCTCGTTGCCGCTGGGGAAACGGCAACGACCCCCATACGTACGTCAGTTGTTCGCCAGGAACTGCTTCGCCAGCTGGTCGCCCAGGGAGACCGCCGCGCTGTGGCTCTCGATGGGGGAGACCGTCGAGTTCTTGAACAGGATGTACGTCACGCCGGAGTCGGCGCCGCCGGTCGCCGGGTCGGGGTCGATGCCGAGGGCCTTGGCCGTGGCGTACGAGGCCTCGCCGATGATGTTCGTGGGGCCGGTGTCGCCGACGACCGCGTACTCGACCTTGTTGTTGTAGACGACGGCGACCACGCCGCCGCCCTTGATGCCGTAGCTGGAGTACTTCCAGATGCTGCTGGAGCTGGGCACCACGATGTACGGCAGTGAATCCGCCTTCAGGGGCTGGCCGTTGGACTGGTGGAACGCCGTGTCGTCCTGGTACCAGGGGTCGGCGTTCTCGTTGCAGTTGGAGGTGCGCTGGCCGTCGCAGTCGATGTCCATGTCGGCCTTCCAGAACACGGCGCCGTTCTTGCCGCAGACCGGGATGGTGGCCGACGTCTCGTCGTCCGTGCGGTACTTGCCGTTCGATATCTGCGAGCAGGACGTCACCTTGGAGAGCAGGTCGGCCGCGCTGACCGAGCCCTCCTGAGCCGACTTGGGAGTGGCGCCGGAAGCACTCGCGGGGAGCACTCCGGCGGCGAGCAGGGCGGCACCTGAGGCCGCGGCGAGGGTCAGTGTTCGCATGCGCACTGTGGGGGACCCTTCTGTTAGGAAAGTTTCCTTACCAGGTGCGCAACAAGGTGGACCCGTCCGCATGCTCGCGTCAAGACCCTGGTACGAACCAAGTGGGCCGGCGACACGGAAAAACGATGCGCCCCGGAGCCGGCAGGCTCCGGGGCGCTCGCACTACCTGGGGTTCAGCCCGTGTGCCTTGATTTCAGGCCGCGTTGAACGTCGACGGGTCGAGACCCAGCCGTCGGTCCTCGTTCAGCGCGCTGATGGCCGCGAGGTCCTCGGTGTCCAGGCTGAAGTCGAAGACCTCGATGTTCTCCTTGATCCGCGACGGCGTCACGGACTTGGGGATCACCACGTTGCCGAGCTGGATGTGCCAGCGCAGGACGACCTGGGCCGGGGTGCGGCCGTGCTTCTGGGCGATGGCGACGATCGCCGGGACCTCCAGGAGGCCCTTGCCCGAGCCGAGCGGCGACCAGGCCTCGGTCGCGATGCCCTGCTCCGCGTGGTACTCACGCGCCGCGCGCTGCTGCAGCTGCGGGTGCAGCTCGATCTGGTCGACCGCCGGGATGACGGACGTCTCGGCGATCAGCCGGGCCAGGTGGTCCGGTTCGAAGTTGGAGACGCCGATGGCGCGCACGCGGCCGTCCGCGTACAGCTTCTCGAACGCCTTGTAGCTGTCGAGGTACTTGTCCCGGGCCGGGGTCGGCCAGTGGATCAGATACAGATCCAGGTACTCCAGGCCGAGCTTCTCCAGCGAGACGTCGAAGGCGCGCAGCGTGGCGTCGTATCCCTGGTCGCTGTTCCAGAGCTTGGTGGTGACGAAGAGGTCCTCGCGCGGGACGCCGGACGCGGCGATGGCCCTTCCGGTGCCCTCTTCGTTGCCGTAGATCGCGGCTGTGTCGATGCTGCGGTACCCGGCCTCCAGCGCTGTGGCCACCGCCCGCTCCGCCTCGTCGTCCGGCACCTGCCAGACACCGAAGCCCAGCTGGGGCATCTCGACACCGTTGTTGAGGATGATCGGGGGGACCTTGCTGCTCACGAGCTCTCGATCCTTCAGTCGTCGGGTGGTACTCATATCGTCAACGATCACGGGCCGTGCCGCATTCCTGACCGCGAAATCCGTCCGGACCCGTCGGCGAGTCGGTGCCGTCCGCTGAAGATTGGCGAGAAATGCATCCGACCTTTTTCGGTCCGGACCATTGACCGCGGACCGTCGTGCCGCAACCCTGAAACACGCCGCCGGACGCGTCCGTGAACGCGATACGTACATGTGAACGCTGGCGCCTGTTGTGACTCCGAGAACACCCATTCCTCAGGAGAGCAGGTATGCGCACCCGACCAGAGCGCTGCCCGGGATTCCGTAGGCGGTGCATCGTATGCCAGAAACATCGGATGAAAAGGTGTGGTGAAGGCCTCGTCGCCCATGGGTGCGCACGGCATGCGGACCTGCGGCGGCGAGCGGGTGCCTCTTCGCCCGTACCAACTGATCAGTCGGTCAATAGCGCCAGGTCAACAGCCCACGAAAGGGAGGAACATGAGACGTCGACGCCTGCGAACGGCCCTGACCGCGGCAGCCCTCGCCACCGCCACCCTGACCGCGGCGGCCCCGCCGCTCGAAACGGTGGCGGCGGCGAGCCGCCCGGCCGCAGCGCCCGACTGGTCCGCGGCCGTGGTCGACTCCACCACGGCCCGCTACACACCGAGCACCATCGGCGGCTGGTCGTACCCGGTCGGCCTCTACCTCTACGGCCAGTACCTCACCTACAAGCGGACCCACGACGCCCGCTACCTGACCTACATCAAGAGCTACGTCGACCGTTTCGTGAAGAGCGACGGCTCGATCGGCCAGTCCTTCGACAGCCTCGACAGCATGCAGGCCGGCCGCCTCCTGGTGATCCTGCACCACGAGACCGGCCAGGACCGTTACCGCAAGGCCGCCAAGAAGATCCGCGACCGCCTCGACACCTACCCGCGCACGGGCGACGGCGGCTTCTGGCACGCCGACAGCAGCAGCCGCGCCCATCAACTCTGGGCGGACGGCGTCTACATGGTGAACCCGTTCCTCGTCGAGTACGGCAAGGAGTTCGGCGACAGTGCCTACACGAACGACGAGGCGTCCCAGCAGTTGTACGTCTACGGCAGTCATCTCCAGGTCGCGAACGGCCTGTTGAAGCACGCCTACGACGAGTCGCGCACCGCGAGCTGGGCCGATCCGGCGACCGGACTCGCGCCGGAACACTGGTGCCGCGCGGTCGGCTGGTACGCGATGGCCATCACGAACGTCCTCGACGCACTCCCCGCCGACCATCCGCGACGGCCCCAACTCCTCGGCATCCTGCGCCGGTTGGCGGCCGGACTGGAGAAGTACCAGGACCCGGCGACCGGCCGCTGGTTCCAGGTCGTGGACAAGGGCGCCCGCAGCGACAACTGGACCGAGACGTCCTGCTCCAGCATGTTCACCTACGCCCTCTCGCGCGGCGCCCAACAGGGCTACCTGGACCGGCACTACGCCGACGTCGCCCGGCGCGGCTACGAGGGCGTCCTCGCGAAACTCTCGGTCGGCGCCGACGGCCGCACCGACCTCACGGACATCTCCATCGGCACCAACGTCGGCGACTACGCGTACTACGTCGCCCGCACCCGGGCCGTGAACGACTTCCACGGACTGGGCGCCTTCCTGATCATGAACGAACAACTGCGAGGTGATTAATGTCATGAGCACGTCTAGAAGGGCTCTTCTGGGGGCCGCCGTGAGCGGAGCGGCCGGTGCCGCGGTGGGCCTCCCGGCCGCCGCCCCCGCGCACGCCGCCTCCTGGCAGCAGAAGTGGGCGCCGACCGCGACCGGCGACGGCCTCGGCGCCTTCGAGACCGTCGAGGACGACCGCGCCGACTCGCACCCGGCCGGGCACCCGCACATCTACGCCACCGGAGACAACTGGCGCTTCACGATGCATACGGTCGACCGCGACACGTCGACCGACCGGCAGCGCCAGGAGGTCACCGGTCTGCGCACCAGCGGCAGCGGCTACCTCAGGTGGACCCAGGGGCAGACCTGGCGGATCACGTACTCGATGTACATCCCCAGCTCCCTGAAGGCGACCACGACCTTCACCCACATCATGCAGATGAAGCAGCCCGGCAACGGCACCTCGCCGATCGTCGTGCAGTCACTGCGCCGGGTGAACGGCGTGCAGACCATCGAGCTGACCCTGCCGATCGCCGGTGTCCTGGTCGGCCGTGCCGACCTCGATCCGCTGCACGACCGGTGGACCGACGTCGACTTCCAGATCAAGGTCGGTGACGGCACGGCCGGTTCGGTCCGCTGGATCCTCAAGTCCGGTTCCACGACCGTGATCGACAAGTCGAGGACCGGCGTCGACACCTTCCTGGCCGACCGGGTGCGCCCCAAGTGGGGCATCTACCGCTCCCTCGGCGACACCTCCGGGTCCTTGCAGGACACCTACCTCCTGCTCACCGATCTCCGCGGCTACCAGCTCGTGTGAGGAGCACGCTCCATGAAACCCCCCATGAAATCGCCCATGTACCACCGCAGTTGGGCGGCGAGCGTGTTCTTCGCGTTCGCCGTCGTCCTCGGCCTCGCCCACCCCTCGGCCCTCGCGGCGGCACATCCCGCACCGCATGCGCCGCACGCCGTCGTGTACGACGTCCGCGACTACGGCGCCAAGGGCGACGGCTCCGCCAACGACACCCCGGCCGTCAACAAGGCCATCACGGCGGCCAATTCGGCCGGCGGCGGCACGGTCCGCTTCCCCGTCGGCACCTACAAGTCCAAGAACACCATCCACATGAAGAGCGACGTGACGCTCCAGGTGGACTCCGGCGCAACGATCCAGGGCTCGTCGGCGGACACGTACGACGCGGCCGAGCCCAATCCGTACGACCAGTACCAGGACTACGGGCACAGCCACTTCCACGACGCGATGATCTACGGCGACCGGCTCACGAACATCGGCTTCGTCGGCGGCGGGGTCATCGACGGGCTCGGCAACCTGATCACCGGCAACCCCAAGTCGGGCCAGGCCGACAAGATCCTGTCACTGACGCGCTGCGACGGGCTCCACATCGGCGACGGGCTCACCCTGCGCCGGGGCGGCCACTTCGCCGCGCTCGTCAACGGCTGCGAGAACGTCACCTCGGACCACCTGACCATCGACACCGCGAGCGACCGCGACGGATGGAACATCATCTCCACGACGAACGTCACCGTCACCGACGCCAGCATCAAGGCGAAAGACGACGCACTCGTCTTCAAGAGCGACTACGCGCTCGGCGCCAAACTCCCCAACGGCCATGTGCGGGTGAGCGATTCATATCTGTCGGCCAAGTGCTGCAACGCCCTCATGTTCGGCTCCGAGACCTGCGGCGACTTCTCGGACTACCGGTTCGAGAAGATCCGGATCGAGGGCGCCGACAAGTCCGGCCTCGGCCTGGTCTCCATGGACGGCGCGAAGATCTCCGACGTCCACTACCGCGACATCACCATGACCGGCGTCCACTCGCCGATCATGGAGAAGATCGGCACCCGCAAACGCTGCGGCAACAGTCCGGGTGTCGGCTCGATCAGCGATGTCACCTACGACAACATCACGGCCACCGGCAACAGCCCCTCGTTCAGCCCGACTCTGTGGGGCGAGACCGGTCACCGGATCAACGGGATCACGTTCACGAACGTCGACATCACCGTCCCCGGCGGCAACGGCACGATGTCCACCGGCGTGCCGAGCAACGACCCCAAGGACTACAACCCGAAGGCCATCGGCACCCGGCCGGCCTACGGCTGGTATCTCCACAACGCCGACAACGTCCAATTCACCGACAGCTCGGTGAAGTTCGCCGCGAACGACGGTCGGCCCGCGGTCGTCGCCAACGCGGCGAGCGACATCCGGTTCACGGGCTTCACCGCCCAGCGCGGCACCAACTCGCCGTACGACATGGGCTTCCAGGACGTCGACGGCTACTGCGTGAGCGGCGGCGGCGCGCCACGGGTGTCGAGCACGGGGTCGACGGAGAACTGCGGCACCACGGCCGCCCGGCCCCTCGACCTGGAGAACCCTCGCCAGGACTTCCTCCGTCACTCCGTCGGCGGCCTCTTCCTGCACTGGGGTCTGCGCACCGCGCCCGCCCACACCAGTTGCACCGGCTGGGAGAGCGATGTCACGAACGGCGGCTGGACCCCCGACTACTGGGTGAACGAGGCCCGGAAACTGCATACGCAATACCTCGTACTGGCTACATTCCACAGTCGCCTCGGCTACGCCCGCCCCTGGCCCTCGAAGATCCCCGGATCCTGCTCCACCAAACGGGACTTCCTCGGTGAACTGATCACCGCGGCGAAGGCCAAGGGCATGAAGGTCGTCCTCTACATGACCGACGACCCGCAGTGGCACGACGAGGGCGGCCACGAGTGGCTCGACTCGGCGGCCTACTCCGCCTACAAGGGCGAGAACGTCGACCTGACCACCCGGGACGGCTTCGGGCAGTTCAGCTACGACAACTTCTTCGAGGTCATGGACCGTTATCCCGACCTCGGCGGCTTCTGGATCGACAACGACAACGCGTACTGGGAGAGCCACGACCTGTACCGGCAGATCTACCAGAAGCGCCCCAACTACACGCTCAGCAACAACAACGAAGACACGCCGATCATGGACATGATCAGCAACGAGCAGAAGACGGGAATGTCGCCCGCATACGATTACCCGCAGGCTGTATACACCGCACAACCCCGCCTGACGGAAGCCGACTTCAAGCTCCCGTCGACCGGTGCCTGGTGGTACGACGGCTCCGACCCGTCCGTCGACCGAGCCCTCACCCTCGGCCGCCTCGTCACCAACGCAGGCTCCTCGGTGAAGGCGCTGATGGCGGAGACCGCCCAGGTCAACGGCAAGTTCCCGGCCAACCAGGCCGCCTTCAACAACTTCGCGAACTCCTACCTCGACCCGATCTGGGAATCCCTGCACGGCACCGAGGGCGGCGGCTACATGTACGGCGGCCTCAAACCCGGCTTCTGGAACGACGGCGCCCACGGCGTCACCACGATCAGCCGGACCGACCCGAACCTCCAGTACGTCCACGTCCTGACCCCGCCCAGTACCAGCACCCTGCGCATCCGCGACAACGGCTACCGCATCGCCTCCGTCACCAACCTCCGTACCGGCGCGGCGATTTCATGGTCCCAGTCCGGCGGCGTGCTCACGCTCAGCGGTCTCGGCGGCTGGGACCCGTACGACACCGTCTTCAAGGTCACGACCGCCGGCCGCCAGGGCATCCTGTCCGGCGTCACCGTGAGCGCGAGCGCCTCGGCGAGCGGGCACACGGGTTCGGCCGCGGGGGACGGGAGTTACCTCACGTACTGGGACAACGGCAAGACCCTGCCGGTCAACCTCACCTTCGACCTGGGCAGTTCGAAGAGGACGCAGTACATCGGCCTCAACCAGCGCGAGGACTCCGTGGCCTACGCCCGCTCCGACACCGAACAGTCGGCGCGGATCAAGGACTACAAGGTGTTCCTGAGCAACGACGGCACGAACTGGGGGAGCGCCGTCAAGACCGGGCAGCTCCCAAGTCGCCGCGGAATCCAGGGCATTGACCTCACCGCGGCCAACGCCCGCTACGTCCGCCTCGAAGTCGACTCCACCTGGGCCGCCGCCACCGACACCACCCGCTACCAGCGGCTGCGGATCGACGAGGCCTGGATCGGCACCTCCTACGCGACCCCCGCGACCCTCACCCCCATGTCCGACAACGGCCAGTCCCTGCGCCCCGCCATGGGCTGGAGCAGCTGGAGCTATGTCCGCCGCACGCCCACCGAGTCCAAGATCAAGGCCCAGGCCGACGCCCTGGTGTCGAGCGGCCTCAAGAACCACGGCTTCGTGTACGT
The DNA here is from genome assembly GCF_057961495.1 of Streptomyces sp. P5F9. Taxonomy (NCBI): domain Bacteria; kingdom Bacillati; phylum Actinomycetota; class Actinomycetes; order Kitasatosporales; family Streptomycetaceae; genus Streptomyces; species Streptomyces sp. P5F9. The sequence continues at coordinate 17,366 of NZ_JBXVPZ010000113.1, forward strand.
CAACCTCGACGACTTCTGGCAGAAGTGCGACGCAGGCGGCTTCACCGTCGACTCCTACGGCCGCTGGGCCGTCGACACGGCCAAGTTCCCGTCCGGAATTAAGGCGTTGGCCGACTACATCCACTCCCAGGGACTGAAGTTCGGCTTCTACGTCACCCCGGGCATCGCCAAGAACGCGGTCACCGCGAACACCCCGATCGAGGGCACGCCGTACCACGCCAAGGACATCGCGGACACGACCAGGACCGAGAAGAACTACAACTGCAAGAACATGTACTACGTCGACTACGGGAAGCCCGGCGCGCAGGAGTTCGTGAACTCGTGGGCGAAGCAGCTCGCCTCCTGGGGCGTCGACTACCTGAAGATCGACGGCGTGGGCAGTGCCGACATCCCGGACGTCCAGGCCTGGGACAAGGCGCTGCGGGCAAGCGGACGATCCATCAACTTCGCGCTGTCCAACAACCTTCCGATCGCCGATGCCGCCACCTGGCGTTCGCTGGCGAACAGTTGGCGCACTCAGGGCGACGTCGAGTGCTACTGCGGTCCGGGCGCCAACGGCAGCGGCTACCCGCTCACCGACTGGTCGCACGTCTCCGCGCGCTTCAACACCGCCGCCTCCTGGCAGCCGTACGCCGGTCCGGGTGGCTGGAACGACCTGGACTCCCTGGAGGTCGGCAACGGCGACCAGGTGGGCCTGACGGCCGACCAGCGGCGCTCGCACTTCACCCTGTGGGCGATGGCGGGCTCGCCCCTGCTGCTCGGCACCGACCTCACCCACCTCGACACCGTCGACAAGGCGATGCTCACCAACGACCGCCTCATCGGCGTCGACCAGGACGGCGTCGCCGCGAAACGCGTGGTGAACAGCGGCGTGAAGCAGGTCTGGAGCAAACGCGAGAGCGACGGCGCCTACGTGGTAGCCCTGTTCAACACCGGTACGTCCGGCAGCGCGACGGTCTCCGTGAACTGGTCGCAGGTCGGCTTCACCGGCTCCGGCGACGTCACCGACCTCTGGTCCGGCTCCCACAAGGGCACCATCGCGGACTCGTACAGCGCGACGCTACGGCCGGGCGAGACCCGCCTGCTCCGTGTGAACCCGGTCGACAGCACCCTGAGGGGGCACTCATGACACGCGACAGAACACCGGCGCGGGGCACGCGAGGCCTCTCGCCGATCCTCTCCCTCGCCCTCACTCTGGCGCTCGCAGTGCCGCTCGCAGGTCTCACCGGCACTGCCGCGCACGCGGCGACCACCGACTACCAGGCCGAGGACGCCACCGTCGTCCAGGGCACCGTGGCCACCAACCACACCGGTTACACGGGCTCCGGCTTCGTCGACTACACCAACGTCACTGGTTCGTATGTGGAGTTCACGGTGAGCGCCGCCGCCGGCACCGCGTCGGTCGCGCTGCGCTACGCCAACGGCACCGCCACCGACCGCCCGTTGGACATCTCCGTCAACGGCACGGTCGTAGCGGCTGCCGTCTCCTTCCCCGCCACCGCCGACTGGAACACCTGGGCGACGAAGACCGTGAACGTCCCGCTGGCCGCCGGCACCGACAAGATCCGGGCCACCGCGACCACCGCGAACGGCGGCCCCAACCTCGACCGCATCAGCGTCGGCACCGCGACCGACGCACAGGCCCCGACCCGTCCCGGCCGGCCGAGTTGCTCGGACATCGGCGAGGACGGCCTGACGCTGGCCTGGGGCGCCTCGACCGACAACGTGGGTGTCACGGCGTACGACCTCTACGAGCACGGCAACAAGATCGGTGAGGCGCCCGGGAGTTCGACCAGCAAGGCTCTCACCGGGCTCGCGCCGAACACCACCTACGACCTCACCGTCATCGCCCGGGACGCGGCCGGCAACACCTCGCCCGCCAGCCCAGTCGTCGACTGCACGACGAAACCCAGCTCCGACACCACCCCGCCGACCAAGCCCGGTACTTTGTCCGCGGTCGACAGCACATCGAATACGGTCGACCTCACCTGGGGCGCGTCCACCGACGACCGATCGGTTGTCGCATACGACATCCGCAGCGGGGACACCGTCTACAAGACGGTCACCACCGGCACCTCGACCACCCTCACCGGACTCGCCTGCGACAGCCCGTACACGCTGAACATCGTGGCGCGCGACGCGGCCGGCAACCTCTCAGAGCAGAGCAACACCGTCACCTTCACCACGAAGGCCTGCGCCACCGACGGCGGCGTCCCGTCCTCCATCGCCACGCTCTCCACCGGCTGGACCATCCCCTGGGGCACCTACTGGATGCCCGACGGCCAGAGCGCTCTCGTCACCGAACGGGACGACTTCCGGGTCTGGAAGACGGCCAAGGACGGCACCCGGACCCAGGTCGGGACCGTGCCCAACGTGGTCACCACCAACGGCGAGGGCGGCCTCCTCGGCGTCGCCGTCGACCCGAAGTGGGCCACCAACCACTACGTGTACTTCATGCACACCGCGTCCGAGGGCAACCGCGTCGTCCGCATGACGTACAACGGCACCACCCTCACCGGCTACACGGTCCTCCTCCAGGGCATCAAGAAGAACCGCTACCACAATGGCGGACGCCTCGCCTTCGGACCCGACGGCTACCTCTACGTCTCCACCGGCGAGGCCCAGACACCCGACCTCGCCCAGGACAGGACATCCCTCAACGGCAAGATCCTGCGCATGACGACAGACGGCACGCCGGCCCCCGGCAACCCGTTCGGCAACTACGTCTACTCGTACGGCCACCGCAACCCGCAGGGTCTCGCCTTCGACCGCAACGGCCGTCTGTGGGAAGCGGAGTTCGGCAACAGCTCCAAGGACGAACTCAACCTCATCAAGCCGGGCGCCAATTACGGCTGGCCCACCTGCGAAGGAAGTTGCAGCGTTGCCGGGATGACCAACCCCAAGGCCACCTGGAACGTCGACGAGGCCTCGCCCAGCGGGATCGCGATCGTCCGCAACGTCGTCTACATGGCGTCCCTGCGCGGCGAACGCCTGTGGCGCGTCCCCATCAACGGCGACAACGAGAGCGTCGGCACCCCGACGGCGTACTACGTCGGAACGTATGGCCGCCTGCGCACGGTCACCAAGGTCCCCGGCGCCGACCAGCTGTGGCTGTCGACCACCAACTGCGACAACAACGGCAACCAGCCGGACGGCTCCGACAAGATCTTCCGTGTGAACATCGGCTAGGGCAGCGGGAGTTCAGGCCCGGTACAGCGCCTCGACCTCGTTGGAGTACGTGTTCTCGATGGCCTTGCGCTTCAGCTTCAGGGACGGGGTCAGCAGACCGTGTTCCTCGGTGAACGGCTGGGCCAGTATCCGGAAGGTGCGGATCGACTCGGCCTGCGAGACCAGGGTGTTGGCGGCGACCACCGCGCGCCGCACCTCGGTCTCCAGGTCGGTGTCCCGCACCAGCTCGGCCGGGGACATCCGCGGCTTGCCGCGCATGGTGAGCCAGTGCTCGACGGCCTCGTGATCGAGGGTGACGAGGGCGGCGATGTAGGGGCGGTCGTTGCCGACGACGATGCACTGCGAGACCAGCGGATGGTCCCGCACCCGCTCCTCCAACAGCCCGGGCGCGACGCTCTTGCCGCCGGAGGTCACCAGGATCTCCTTCTTGCGCCCGGTGATCGTGAGATAGCCGTCCTCGTCGAGGGAGCCCAGGTCACCGGTGGCGAGCCAGCCGTCGTGCAGGGTCTCGTCGGTGGCCTTCTGGTTGTTGAGGTAGCCCTGGAAGATGTTGGGTCCGTTCAGCCAGATCTCGCCGTCGTCCGCGATGTGCACGGTGACCCCGGGGATGGCTTGGCCGACCGTGCCGTAGCGGGTGCGGTCGGGCGGGTTGGCGGTCGCGGCGGCCGTCGACTCGGTGAGGCCGTAGCCCTCGTAGATCTGGACGCCCGCGCCCGCGAAGAACAGTCCGAGGCGGCGGTCCATGGCCGACCCGCCGGACATGGCGTTGCGGATCCGGCCGCCCATGGCGGCCCGCACCTTGGAGTAGACGAGTTTGTCGAAGAGCTGGTGCTGCATGCGCAGGCTCGCGGACGGGCCGGGTCCGGTGCCCCACGCCTTCGCCTCGACGGCGTCGGCGTATTTCACCGCGATCTCGACGGCCTTCTCGAACGGCCCGGCCTTGCCGTCCTTCTCGGCCTTGCGTCTGGCCGCGTTGAAGACCTTCTCGAAGATGTACGGCACGGCGAGGATGAACGTCGGCTTGAACGCGACCAGGTCGGGCAGCAGGGCGGCCGCGTTCAGCTGCGGCTGGTGGCCGAAGCGGACCCCGCCGCGGATCGCCGCGACCTCCACCATCCGCCCGAAGACGTGCGCCAGCGGCAGGAACAACAAGGTCGCCACCTCGTCGCCCTTCTTCGAGTGGAAGACGGACTCCCAGGAGTCGATGACCGTGTCCGCCTCGTACATGAAGTTGCCGTGCGAGATGACACAGCCCTTGGGTCTGCCCGTGGTGCCCGAGGTGTAGATGATCGTCGCGGTCGAGTCCGGGGTGACGGCCTGGCGGTGCCGGTGCACCACCTCGTCCTCGATGTGCGCGCCGGCGTCGTACAACGCCTGCACGGCGCCCGTGTCGAGCTGCCACAGCTGGTGCAGCGCGGGGAGGCGGTCGATGACGGTGGCGATGGTCATCGCGTGGTCCTCGTGCTCGACCATCGCCGCCGAGACCTGCGCGTCGTGCAGCATCCAGAAGCACTGCTCGGCCGACGACGTGGGGTAGATCGGCACCACCTGGGCGCCGATCGTCCACAGCGCGAAGTCGAACAACGTCCACTCGTAGCGGGTACGGGACATGATCGCGACCCGGTCGCCGAAGCGGACGCCCTGCGCGAGCAGGCCCTTGGCGAGGGCGAGGACCTCGTCGCGGAACTCGGCGGCGGTCACGTCCCGCCACTCGTCCTGCTCGTCCTTGCGGCCCAGGGAGACGTGGAGGGGGTCGTCCTGGGCACGCTCGAAGACGACGTCGGCCAGACCGCCCACCGGCGGTGCCAACGCCAACGGAGGGTTGTTGTACTCGCGCAAACCCCGCTCCCCGCTCCTGTTGGCACTCCCCTACAGCGCCGTGAAAGCTACCCCACCGGGCGGAAGGGCGGGAGGGGGTGGGAAATGGAGCGGTGTTCATGTCCGCACTGGTCAGCGGCGGAAAATGCCCTCACAAGGGGAAGGGTCGGACAGAAATCCTTACGGTTCCGTAGGTTTCGGGCCCGTAATCTCCACTGAATCTGTACGACCCGATTACCCCTGGCGTCCCGGTGGCAGGACGTCACCGGTGCGAGGTCTTCTCCTCCCCGGTCAGCGTCTGCGCGACGGATTCCGTCACTTCCGCCGTCCCGACGCAGCCGGCCGTCCCGAGCGCCGAGTCGAGCTCCGACGCGAACGCGGCCCGCGATGCGTGCTCCGGGAACGTCCCGCGCAGGGTCAGACAGCTGACGTATCGGACGCTTCTCCTCAACTCGCCCTCCCTCGAAGTAAGTTCAAGATAAATCATGCGCAAAACCAAGCACCCGGAGATGGGAATCACAGTGTTCGGCGATCGACTGTGGCTCGTCCAAACCGATGCCGCAGGGATTTCCCGAAAGATCTTTTGGAAATAGTCTTCGGAAATCCTTCCGGTGAGCCCTCTGAAGGGAATGTCGAATTGAAGACCAAAAACGCTCACCGCAGGTCGCTGGGACGTCACCGGAAGGTGGTCATGGCCTTAGCGGCGGCGACGACCCTCCTCGGTGGCGCGATGTACGCCAACGCGAACGCCGCATCCGTCACGCCCGACCCGTCCACCAGCGCGTCCCCGACCACCCCCGGATC
>NZ_JBXVPZ010000114.1:0-23151 GCF_057961495.1 Streptomyces sp. P5F9
ACTCCAGCCCCGACCCCGCCTTTTCCTGGAGCGCGCCCCTGAACCCCGGTGAGGGGCGGCCGGTTGTGTCGTTCGGGGAACCCGAGGGGTACGACGAGCGGGTGCGGGCGCGGCCGTTGGGGGCGCGGATACGGTCGCGTACTGCCGCTGTCGGCGTCTGCGTCGTGCTCGGTCTCGGGCTCATCGGCGGTGCGGTGACCGGGAGTTGGCTCACGGGGGATGACGGAGTGGACAGCAGCGCCACGTCCTTCGCCGCCGCCGGGCAACTGTGGCACAGCGTGCCCGTCGACCAGCTCTTCCCGCCCAGCGTGCAGGGCCAGGGGGCCGGGCCCGGCGGTGCCGACCGTACCTGGACGCGGATCGCCGTCGCCCCGGACACCGGGTGTGCCGGTGCTTTCGACCCGCTCCTGCGGGACGTGCTCGCGCCCGTCGGCTGCCGGCGGCTCCTGCGGGCCACCTACACCGACGCGACCCAGAGCTACGTCACCACCGTCGGCATCCTCTTCACCAAGGCCGACATCGCCGCGATGACCGCCCTCTCCACCCGATTCAAGAAGGAGAACCTCGGCAACCGCGCCGACCTCATGCCCCGCCCGTACGCCGCCAAGGGCACCCTCGCCGCGGCCTTCGGCGACAAACAGCGGGCCTCGTGGACCGTCTCCGTCCTCACCGACGCCCCCGTCGTCGTCTACGCCGTCTCCGGCTGGGCGGACGGCCGTAAGGTCGACGCACCCGAACCCGCCGACGAAGCCGTCACGTCCGGCGGCACCGAAGCCCCCGCCCAGGCCGGTCTCGGCAACGAGGCGCAGGGGCTCGCCGACCGTGTCGAGCGGAGCCTGCGCAAGACCGTCGACTCGCCCTCGGGGACATCGAAGACCTCGGGGGCCTCAGAGACCTCGGAGAAGAAGCCCTGATGAGCGTCACCGTCCGCCGGGCCGGTCTGCTGAGCGTCCTCCTGGCCGCCTCCCTCGCCCTGGTCCCGTCCACCGTCGCGCACGCCGACGGCATACGCGCCCAGGAATGGGCCCTGGACGCCATGCACACCCAGGAGGCCTGGCAGACCACCAAGGGCAAGGGCATCACCGTCGCCGTCCTCGACACCGGCGTCGAGGCCGACCACCCCGACCTCACCGGCAACGTCCTCGCCGGCAAGGACATGGTCGGCTTCGGGGCCAAGCCGGGCGACCGCGCCTGGGCCCGGCACGGCACCGCCATGGCCGGGATCATCGCCGGCCACGGACACGGCCCCGGCGACACCGACGGCGTCATCGGCATCGCCCCCGAGGCCAAGATCCTCCCCGTCCGCGTGATCCTCGAAGACGGCGACTCCGCCCGCGGCAAGGCCCGCACCACCCGCGGCAACGCCCTTGCGGACGGCATCCGTTGGGCCGCCGACCACGGCGCCGACGTCATCAACCTCTCCCTCGGCGACGACTCCGCCTCCGCGCACCCCGAGCCCGCCGAGGACGAGGCCGTGCAGTACGCCCTGAAGAAGGGCGTCGCGGTCGTCGCCTCGGCCGGCAACGGCGGCGAGAAGGGCGACCACGTCTCCTACCCGGCCGCCTACCCGGGCGTGATCGCCGCGACCGCCGTGGACCGCTTCGGCACCCGCGCCTCCTTCTCCACCCGCCGCTGGTACGCCACGGTCAGCGCCCCCGGCGTCAACGTCGTCATCGCCGACCCCGACCACAAGTACTACGAGGGGTGGGGGACCAGCGCCGCGTCCGCCTTCGTCTCGGGCGCCGTCGCGCTCATCAAGGCGGCCCACCCGGGGCTGACCCCGGCCCAGATCAAGAAGCTCCTCGAAGACACCGCCCGCAACCCCCCGGCAGGCGGCCGCGACGACTCCCGCGGCTACGGCTTCATCGACCCCGCCGCCGCCATCAAGGCCGCCGCCGGCCTCAAGCCGACCGGCCTGCGTTCCGCCGCCTACGGCAAGAAGTACTTCGGCTCAGGACCGGACGCCGCGAAGACCGACAGCAGCACGTCCGACTGGGCGGGCCCCCTCGCGGGCAGCGTCGGCGGAGTCCTCCTCGTCGCCGCGGTCGTCCTGTGGCGCGGCCGACGCCGACGCCCCGAGGCCTTCTGAACGCAGGGGTGAGCAGGGGGAGTTGGCCGGGCCGGCGAGAGCCACTCCCGTCCCGTACCGGGCGAGCGGTCGTCAGTCCGTCGCGGACGCCGAAGCCGCCGTAGACGAACCGCTGTTCTCACCGAACGCCGCGACCCCCGCCTTCGCCGCCGCCTCGGTCAGCGTGATGCCCTTGGTCTGGGTCGTGCTGCCCTTCGAGAGCACGGCGACCAGGTACGCGTCGCCGTCCGTGCCGGTCACCCGGCCGATGCTGTTGACGTCCCACAGACCGGTCGTGCTCCGCGCCAACCAGCCGTTCTTCAGCGCCCACTTGGAGCCGTCGGCCGCGGCCGACACCCCCCACTGCTGGTCGGCCTCTATCTCCTTCATCAGACCCTGGATGTACGACTGCGACGCCGCGCTCAGCTTCGAGTCGTCACCGAACACCTGCTGGAGCAGGGTGAGTTGGTCGGCGGCCGTGGTCTGGGTCAGCCCCCAGAGCGGGCCCGCGCCACCCGTGGTGCCGGTCAGTCCGAACGTCTTGTTCGCCGCGTCGAGCCCGTCCGCCGTGCCGATGATGTTCCACAGGGCCGTCGCGGAGGCGTTGTCGCTGTTCTGGATCATCGTGGTGGCGTACGACTTCTCGGTCGCCGTCAGCTGCCGGCCCGCGTCCTGAGCCTGGAGCAGCAGCGTCGCCAGGATGTCGACCTTGACGATGCTCGCCGTGTCGAAGTCGGCGCTGCCGTACGTGGCGCTCTCGCCGGAGGTCAGATCGAGCACCGCCACCGACACCTTCTGGTCGCCGGTCGGAGTCACCGACGTCATCGCCTTGGCCAGCAGCGCGTCGTAGTCGACCGTCGGCTGCGTCACAGGTTCCACCGTCGCCTCCTGGCTGCCCGACGCCGACGCCGACGCTGAGGCCGTCGGCGCCGACGACGACGATACGGCGCCGGAGTGAGCGTGTGCCTTCACGTACACGGTTCCCGCCGCCGTAGCGCCCACGACGGCCACGGTGGCGAGGGCGATGTAAGGGAGCGGACGGCGTCGGGAGGGACGCGCGCGGTGGTTTCGGCGGGCGGCTCTGGAAGACTCCATGCCCGCGATCGTGGTGGCGGCGACTGTGCGACACGTGAGATGAAAGTTAGATGTCTGTCAACTGTGTCTGAGAAAGGTGTGAAAGCTGAGTCGTCCGCGTTTCAGGACCCGCACAAGCCCAGCAGCATCCCCCCGATAGGGTCGGTCACCGTGGCGAACAAGAACATTCCCGACTCCGGCTACTCCGACGACGACGGCACGGCCGACCCCGCACTGAGCGCGGCGCTCGCCGCCTGGGCCGAGGACCGCACCGCCGTAGGGCCCGTGCTGGCGGCCCTCAAAGGCGCCCGGCTGCTCGTGCCCGTGGTGGCCGTCCTCGGCGAGGTCGAGGAGGACGAGAACGGGCTGCGCCGCGAGAAGACCAGCGACATGGCCGTGCCGACACTGAAGGCCGGCGGCCGGACCGCGCTGCCCGCCTTCACGTCCACCGACTCGCTGGCCCGCTGGGACCCGGCGGCCCGGCCCGTGGCCGTACCGCTGCACCAGGCCCTGCAGGCCGCCGTGCACGAGAAGGCGGACACGATCGTGCTGGACCTGGCCGGGCCCGTGCCGTACGAACTGAGCGGTTCCGCGCTGCTCGCGGTGGCGGAGGGGCGGACGACCGCCGATCCGCTCACCGATCCGGCGGTGGTGGACGCGGTACGGACCGCGGTCGCCGCCGAGCCCGCCGTACTGCGCGCGCACCTCGGCCCTGGCCAGGCCGACGGCACCCTCGCGCTCGTGCTCGACCCGGCCGCGCCCGCCGCCGAGGCCGCCCGCGCGGTGGCCCGGCGCCTCGCCGACGACGAGACGCTGAGGGCCCGCCTGGTGCGCGGCCTCGACCTGGCACTGCTGCCGGCCGGGGCGACGCCCCCGGGCGAGCCCTTGTACGTACGTATGGGGTGAGTCTCTAGCCGTAGACCGGGCCCGTGTACTTCTCGCCCGGGCCCTGGCCCGGCTCGTCGCGGACGAGGGACGCCTCGCGGAAGGCGAGCTGGAGGGACTTCAGGCCGTCGCGCAGCGGGGCCGCGTGGAACGAGCTGATCTCGGTCGCGCTCGCGTCGAGGAGGCCGGCCAGGGCGGTGACCAGTTTGCGGGCCTCGTCCAGGTCCTTGTACTTGTCGCCCTCCTCGGTCAGACCCAGCTTCACGGCGGCGGCGCTCATCAGATTCACGGCGACCGTCACGATCACCTCGACCGCCGGGACCTCCGCGATGTCGCGGGCCATGGCGTCGAAGTCGGGGGCGTCAACATTGGTGGACTCGGGAGGCGTGTCACTCATGCCCCACACGATAGGGCCCGGTGTACGGCGGTTCGCACCACCCCCGGGGAGCTGCTAACCTTGTGTGATGACCGGCCAGGCACCGTGGTGCCCGGCCAACAAGTGGAGGCTCCGATCTCCCACCTGACTGTCCTCACGGACGGCGGGTCACCCCGGTCAGGCGGTCACCATCGTTCCGTACGGACGATGGAGTCGCCCGAAAGCGCGCCCCGCGATCATCGCGGCGGTGCTCCGGCAGTGTTTTGGAGCCCCGTCTTGTGATCGTCCGGGGCATTTTTTGTGTTCCGGCGCGGTTGGTCTGTCTACCAAAGACAAACGCGGCCGTCCGCCAGATGGCCGTGTGGTGCTAACCGAGGAGGATCCATCAGCACCGAGCCCCGTATCAACGACCGGATTCGCGTTCCCGAAGTGCGACTTGTCGGTCCGAGCGGCGAGCAGGTCGGAATTGTTCCGCTTGCCAAGGCCCTTGAGCTTGCGCAGGAGTACGACCTGGACCTGGTCGAGGTTGCGGCGAGTGCACGTCCGCCGGTCTGCAAGCTCATGGACTACGGGAAGTTCAAGTACGAGTCGGCCATGAAGGCCCGTGAGGCGCGCAAGAACCAGGCGCACACGGTCATCAAGGAGATGAAGCTCCGGCCGAAGATCGACCCGCACGACTATGACACCAAGAAGGGTCACGTCGTCCGGTTCCTGAAGCAGGGCGACAAGGTCAAGATCACGATCATGTTCCGTGGTCGCGAGCAGTCCCGGCCGGAACTCGGCTACCGACTGCTGCAGCGTCTCGCGGAGGACGTGGCCGACCTCGGGTTCGTCGAGTCGAACCCGAAGCAGGACGGCCGAAACATGATCATGGTTCTCGGCCCGCACAAGAAGAAGACCGAGGCGATGGCCGAGGCCCGTGAGGCCCAGGCCGCCCGCAAGGCGGAAGCGAAGGCCAACCCGGGCAAGTCGCAGAACGCCGCGGAGTCCGAGTTCGACGACGAGAACATCGCCGGCGAGGACAACGTCGACGAGGTCGAGACCGTCGAGGCCCCGGCCGAGGCTCGCGCCGACGCCTGATCCCCGGACGCCAGTCCAGGGATGTAACCGAAACAAGAGCGACGCTCCACCCGTGCCCGGTTTCACGACCGGGCACCGGAGCGCCACCGACGAGGAGATAACGGCGCTATGCCGAAGAACAAGTCGCACAGCGGTGCCAGCAAGCGCTTCAAGATCACCGGCTCCGGCAAGGTGCTCCGCGAGCGTGCCGGCAAGCGCCACCTGCTCGAACACAAGTCGTCCCGCGTGACGCGTCGCCTCACCGGCAACGCCGAGATGGCCCCGGGCGACGCCAAGAAGATCAAGAAGCTTCTCGGCAAGTGACGTACGCGGCGCTCCCGTCGAGCGCCGTACGTCTGGACCGGGACCCCATCGATTCCGGGCCGTGTGAGTCCCACCACGGCCCCGCTACAAGGAGTTAAACAAGTGGCACGCGTCAAGCGGGCAGTCAACGCCCACAAGAAGCGCCGGGCGATCCTCGAAGCCGCCTCCGGCTACCGCGGTCAGCGTTCGCGCCTGTACCGCAAGGCCAAGGAGCAGGTCACCCACTCGCTGGTCTACAACTACAACGACCGCAAGAAGCGCAAGGGCGACTTCCGTCGGCTGTGGATCCAGCGCATCAACGCCGCTGCCCGCGCCAACGGCATCACGTACAACCGCTTCATCCAGGGTCTGAACGCGGCGAACATCGAGGTCGACCGCAAGATCCTCGCGGAGCTGGCTGTCAACGACGCCGGTGCGTTCGCTGCGCTGGTCGAGGTTGCGCAGAAGGCTCTGCCGAGTGACGTCAACGCCCCCAAGGCCGCGTGACGTTGGCTTTCGCCGTGAGTTGAAGGACCCGCAGGTTTTCAGGCCTGCGGGTTCTTTGCTGTCAACCCCGGTTTGGTTCGTTGTCGGGTGCGGGGCCGTTGTGGCTGGTCGCGCCCCGCGGCGGAGCCGCTAATGTCACAGCCCCGCGCCCCTGAGGGAAATATCGTTGGCCTGAGATTTGAAGGTGAAAGCAGAACATGTCCCCCGACCTCATCTCTCCTCGCTCCGCTCGCGTCGCTGCCGCCCGGCGGCTCGGCAAGCGGAACTTCCGGAGCAAGGAGCGGCTGTTCCTGGCCGAGGGGCCGCAGGCCGTGCGGGAAGCGGCGGGGTACAAGGACACGCTTGTCGAGTTGTTCGCGACTGTTGAAGCTGCGGAGCGGTATGCCGACATCGTCGGCGAGGCCCGTGACGCCGGTGCGCGGGTGCATCTTGCGGATGAGCAGGTCATCGCCGATATCTCGACGACCGTCACGCCGCAGGGGCTGGTCGGGGTCTGTCGGTTTCTTGACACTCCGTTTGAGGAGATCCTCAAGGCTCGGCCCAAGCTCGTTGCCGTGCTTGCCAACGTGCGGGATCCCGGGAACGCCGGCACCGTTCTGCGGTGTGCGGATGCCGCCGGGGCCGAGGCCGTCGTACTGACCGATGCTTCTGTGGATCTTTACAATCCCAAGGCCGTTCGGGCCTCCGTGGGGTCCCTGTTTCATCTGCCCGTCGCCGTCGGGGTGCCCGTTGAGCAGGCTGTGGCCGGGCTCAAGGGGATCGGGGTGCGGATTCTCGCCGCTGATGGGGCCGGGACCGACGACCTCGACGACGAGCTGGATCAGGGGACCATGGGCGGGCCCACCGCCTGGGTGTTCGGGAACGAGGCGTGGGGGCTTCCGGAGGAGACCCGGGGGCTCGCGGACGCCGTCGTGCGGGTTCCGATCCACGGGAAGGCCGAAAGCCTGAACCTCGCCACAGCCGCCGCCGTATGTCTGTATGCGTCGGCGCGTGCACAGCGCGCCTCCGGAGGGTGCCGCTCTGTCACCGGCAGCTAGTAGGGTGACCAGCTCGGGGGCCACCTGCGCCGTATGAGAAGAGGTGGGGTACGGGGATGACTGTCGGCACGAGCAGCGCGCCGGGAGCACGGGGTGTGCCCCGGCCGTCCGGGGCCCGGCACGACGACCTCGGCATCGACCCCGACGAGCTGGCCGACGGACTGGTCATCGCCGACGAGCACGGCCATGTCGTCTGCTTCAACGCCGCCGCCGAGCGCATCACCTCCGTGGCCGCCGCCGACGCCCTCGGGCAGAGGCTGGAGAAGGCCCTCCCGTTAGAAGACCTGGAGGGGCGCCGCTGGTGGCAACTGACCGATCCCTACGGCGGGTTGGCCATCCGGGTGCGGCAGCCCGAGCGGAACCTGCTGTTGCCGGGTGGTCATGAGGTTCTTGTCACCGCGCGCTACGTCCGTACGGAACCCCTCGGTCCTGTTCGCCGGGTCGTCGTCTCCCTCCGCGACACCGAGGCCCGGCGCCGCACCGAGCGCAGCCACGCCGAGCTGATCGCCACCGTCGCCCATGAACTGCGCTCGCCGCTCACCTCCGTCAAGGGCTTCACCGCCACCCTGCTCGCCAAGTGGGAACGTTTCACGGACGACCAGAAGCGGCTGATGCTGGAGACCGTCGACGCGGACGCCAACCGCGTCACCCGGCTCATCGCCGAACTGCTCGACATCTCCCGCATCGACTCCGGACGGCTGGAGCTGCGCCGCCAGCCCGTCGACATGGGCGCGGCCGTCGGCCGTCACATCCAGGCGTACGTCGCAGCGGGGCAGACCGCCGACCGGTTCCTGCTCCGCATCGAGCAGCCGCTGCCCGACCTGTGGGCCGACCCCGACAAGGTCGACCAGGTGCTCAGCAACCTGCTGGAAAATGCGGTGCGCCACGGCGAGGGAACCGTCACCATCGATGTCACGGCCTCGGCCTCCCCCCGAGAAGGGGAGGAGACCGGCACCTCGGTGACGGTGAGCGACGAGGGCCCAGGCATCCCGGAGGAGTCCATGAACCGCGTCTTCACCCGCTTCTGGCGGGGCAGCAAGCGCGGCGGCACCGGACTTGGGCTGTACATCGTCAAGGGCATCGTCGAGGCCCACGGCGGCACCATCACGGTCGGCCGCGCCCCCGGCGGCGGCGCCGAGTTCCGATTTATGTTGCCCGTGGGCACCCCGGCGTATCTGCAGTAGCCCTGCCGCAGCCGCCGACGAGGCCCCACGGGCGCGGTCACCTGCCTCACCCCCGTTAGACTCGGCCTTTGGCACCTTTGCGTCCCCGTTTCAGGGACGACGACGCGTCCCCCGAGTCGAGTCGGGACGGGGACCATCCGCCAGCCAACCGGAAGCACGGGAAGAGATGTCGGCACCGAATAAGTCGTACGACCCTGTAGAGGTCGAGGCCTTGAAACCGGAAGAGATCGAGCGCATGCGGGACGAGGCGCTCGCCGCCTTCGCCGCCGCCGGTGACCTCGACGCGCTCCAGGAGGCCAAGGTCGCCCACACCGGCGGCACCTCCCCGCTCGCCCTCGCCAACCGCGAGATCGGCGCGCTGCCCCCGCAGGCCAAGGCCGCGGCCGGCAAGCTCGTCGGCCAGGCCCGGGGCGCGGTGAACAAGGCCCTCGCCACCCGCCAGGCCGAGCTGGAGGCCGACCGCGACGCCCGCGTCCTGGTCGAGGAGGCGGTGGACGTCACGCTGCCGTACGACCGCGTACCGGCCGGCGCCCGGCACCCGCTCACCACGTTCATGGAGCGGGTCGCGGACGTCTTCGTGTCCATGGGATACGAGATCGCCGAGGGCCCCGAGGTCGAGGCGGAGTGGTTCAACTTCGACGCGCTCAACTTCACCCCGGACCACCCGGCCCGGCAGATGCAGGACACCTTCTTCGTCCAGGGCCCCAAGGGCACCGAGGGCGACGAGTCCGGTGTCGTCCTGCGCACGCACACGTCCCCGGTGCAGGCTCGCGCCATGCTGGACCGCGAGCCGCCGGTCTACATCGTGTGCCCCGGCCGCGTGTACCGCACGGACGAGCTGGACGCCACGCACACCCCGGTCTTCCACCAGATCGAGCTCCTCGCCATCGACGAGGGCCTCACCATGGCCGACCTCAAGGGCACCCTCGACCACATGGTCCAGTCGCTCTTCGGCGCGGAGATGAAGACCCGGCTGCGCCCGAACTACTTCCCCTTCACCGAGCCGTCCGCCGAGATGGACATGCTCTGCTACGTCTGTAAGGGCGAGTCCGTCGGCAACCCCGACCGCCCCTGCCGTACCTGCTCCTCCGAGGGCTGGATCGAGCTGGGCGGCTGTGGCATGGTCAACCCGCGCGTCCTCGTGGCCTGTGGTGTGGACCCGGAGAAGTACAGCGGATTCGCGTTCGGGTTCGGCATCGAGCGGATGCTGATGTTCCGCCACAACGTCGAAGACATGCGAGACATCGTCGAGGGCGACGTCCGGTTCACCCGGCCGTTCGGGATGGAGATCTGATGCGCGTCCCGCTTTCTTGGCTGCGGGAGTACGTCGACCTGCCGGCGACGGAGACCGGCCGCGACGTCCAGGCCAAGCTCATTTCCGTCGGCCTTGAGGTGGAGACCGTCGAGCAGCTCGGCGACGGTCTCAAGGGCCCCCTCGTCGTCGGCAAGGTCCTCACCATCGAGGAGCTGGAGGGCTTCAAGAAGCCCATCCGCTTCTGCACGGTCGACGTCGGCCAGGCCAACGGCACCGGCGAGCCCCAGGAGATCGTCTGCGGCGCCCGCAACTTCGCCGTCGGCGACAAGGTCGTCGTGGTCCTCCCCGGCGCGGTCCTGCCGGGCGACTTCGCGATCGCCGCGCGCAAGACGTACGGCAAGACCTCGCACGGCATGATCTGCTCCGGCGACGAGCTGGGCATGGGCGACGACGGCTCCCACGGCATCATCGTCCTGCCGCCCGAGCACGAGGTCGGCACCGACGCGATCGAACTGCTCCAGCTCGTCGACGAGGTCCTCGACATCGCCGTCACGCCCGACCGCGGCTACGCCCTGTCGATCCGCGGCGTCGCCCGCGAGACCGCCACCGCCTACGGCCTCCCGCTGCGCGACCCGGCGCTCCTGGACGTCCCGCAGCCGAACGCCTTCGGCTACCCGGTCCAGGTCTCCGACCCGATGGGCTGCGACCGCTTCACGGCCCGCACGGTGACCGGCCTCGACCCCGAGGCCCGCTCCCCGCTCTGGCTCACGCGCCGCCTCCAGAAGGCGGGCATGCGCCCGATCTCGCTCGCCGTCGACATCACCAACTACGTGATGCTGGAGCTCGGCCAGCCCCTGCACGCCTACGACCGTTCCCGCGTCCAGGGTCCGATCGGCGTGCGCCGGGCCGAGCAGGGCGAGAAGCTCACCACCCTCGACGGCGCCAAGCGCACGCTGGACGCCGAGGACCTGGTGATCACCGACGACCGCGGCCCCATCGGCCTCGCGGGCGTCATGGGCGGCGCCAACACCGAGATCGACGACACCGAGGGCACCACCACCGAGGTCGTCGTCGAGGCCGCCCACTTCGACGCGCTCTCCATCTCGCGCACGGCCCGCCGCCACAAGCTGGCCTCCGAGGCGTCCAAGCGCTTCGAGCGGGGCGTCGACCCGCAGGCCGCCTCCGCCGCCGCGCAGCGCACGGTCGACCTCCTGGTCCTCCTCGCCGGTGGCACGGCGGACGCGGGCGTCACCGAGGTCATCGCGCCCTCGGCCCCGCACACCATCACCATCCCGGCCGACCACCCGGACAAGGTCGCGGGCGTCGACTACGGCCGCGAGACCGTCGTACGGCGTCTCCAGGAGGTCGGCTGCGACGTGTACGGGCAGGACGAGCTGATCGTCACCGTCCCGTCCTGGCGCCCCGACCTCACCGACCCGAACGACCTGGCCGAAGAGGTCATCCGCCTGGAGGGCTACGAGAACCTGCCCTCCACGCTCCCCAAGCCCCCCGCGGGCCGGGGCCTCACCGACCGCCAGCGCCTCCACCGCCGCATCGGCCGCGCGCTGGCCGGCGCGGGTTACGTCGAGGCGCCGAACTACCCCTTCGTCGGCGAGCACGTCTTCGATCAGTTCGGCCTCACCGCCGACGACCCGAACCGCAAGGTCGTCAAGCTGGTCAACCCGCTCTCCGACGAGGAGCCGGCGCTTCGTACGACGCTGCTGCCGGGGTTGCTGGGTGCCTTGCGGCGCAATGACGGCCGGGGCTCGCATGACCTCGCCCTGTTCGAGACCGGGCTGGTCTTCCACCCGCGTGAAGAGCTGAAGATCGCGGTACGGCTGCCTGTCGACCGGCGTCCTACCGACGAGGAGATCGCCTCTCTCACCGCGGCGCTGCCCGTTCAGCCCCGGCATGCCGCGGTCGTCCTCGCGGGCGCGCGTGAGCAGGCCGGTTGGTGGGGCAAGGGGCGTCCGTCCGACTGGGCCGACGCGGTCGAGGCGGCGCGGGTGCTGGCGCGTGAGGCCGGCACCGAACTCGTTGTGCGGGGTGGGCAGTACGGGCCCTGGCATCCGGGGCGTTGCGCGGAGCTTGCCGTTGTCGTCGACGGGGTCGAGCAAGTCATCGGGTACGCGGGGGAGTTGCACCCTGGTGTGCTGAAGACGCTGGGGCTGCCCGCGCGGACCAGTGCGATGGAACTCGACCTGGATGTGCTGGAGTTGGCGTCTTCGGGGGTTCCCAAGGGGCCGAAGATCTCGACGTTCCCTGTTGCCACGCAGGATGTCGCGCTCGTTGTCGATGTGGCTGTGCCGCATGCGGGTGTTGAGGCTGCGTTGCGTGAGGGGGCGGGTGAACTGCTGGAGTCCATCCGGCTGTTCGACGTCTACGAGAACGCTGCGCAGCTGGGCGAGGGCAAGAAGTCGCTGGCGTATGCGTTGCGGTTCCGGGCGGCTGATCGGACGTTGACCGTCGATGAGGCGTCGGCTGCTCGGGATGCGGCGGTTGCGTTGGCCGGGTCGCGGGTTGGGGCTGTGCTTCGCGGCTAAACGGGGCTAAGGGGTGGGGGCTGCTGTTGATTGCCGGCTGCGGGCTCGTTGTGGCTGGTCGCGCAGTTCCCCGCGCCCCTAAAGGGGCGCTTCGCGTCCCCCCATCTGCATAAATGCGGGTCTCATGTCGGCTCACTCGTTCGGGTGAGAAGTTTGGGTGATGTGGCCCGATCGGGGCATGTGGTCGACAGAATCGGACCGGCCTTTCGGGGTCGGTCCGATTGCGCTGTCGGGGCCTATTTGGGGGGCCACAGGCATGATCCGCATCAAGGCTGGGGTGCCCGGCAGGACGCGCCCGGGGACGCGTGCCCGCCGTCCGCTGCGCAGGGCGCTCGCCCTGGGGCTGCCCACGGTCTGGGGCGCCATAGCGATCACCTACAAACTCACCTGCCCGCTCGCCCAGCAGAACAGCCTGGGCGCGCGCATCGTCACCAGCGCGGTGTTCTTCGCGGTCGGCACCGGGCTCATCGTCCAGGTCCGCCGTTCCCTGCTCCGCGAACTGCGGCAGATCCGGCAGATCGCCGGCGCCGCCCAGAACGCCCTGCTGCGCCCACTGCCACCTCGCCTCGACGGCCTGAACATCGCCGCCGCCCAACTGTCCGCGGAGCGCGGTGCGGTGGTCGGCGGTGACCTGTACGAGGTGATCGCCACCGAGCACGGTGTCCGGGTCGTGATGGGCGACGTACGCGGCCACGGGATCTCCGCGATCGGCACGGTCGCCGCCGTCCTCGGCAGTTTCCGCGAGGCCGCCCACGACGAACCCGACCTTGGGGGCGTCCTGCGCCGCCTGGATCGCGCCCTCGCCCGCCACCTCCGCGAACGCGCCCGCGCGGAACACCCGGCCTCGGGCGGCCTCGACCCCGACAGCCCGGTCGCCGAGGAGTTCGTCACCGTACTGCTGCTGGAGATCGGCAGGGACGGGGAAGTGCGGGGGCTCAATTGCGGTCACCCGTGGCCGTACCTGCTGAGCGGGACCAGCGTCGAACCGCTTGCCCGGGCCGATCCCCTTCCGCCCCTCGGCCCGTTCCCGTTGCCGGCGGAGCTGCCGTTCGTCTGCTGCGGCCAACTCCTCCCGGGCGAGGCGCTGTTCCTCTACACGGACGGAGCGGAGGACGCCCGTGACGCGCGGGGCCGATTCTTCCCGCTGAGGGATGTCCTGGCAGAGGTGGCGTCCCAACACCCGCTTCCCGTACCGCAGTCGGTGCTGGGTTCGGTCTTCACGGCCCTACTCCGTCATGCGGGCGGCACGCCCACCGATGACGTCGCCATACTCATCCTGAGCAATGACCGCAGGCCCGCGTGGCCAACCTCAGGGGCGCGGGGCTGTGACATCAGCGGCTCCGCCGCGGGGGCGCGACCAGCCACGACGGCGCCGCACCCGACCAACTACCGACAGCCCAACGGTGTTTAGTCGCAAAGCCAGGCCGCCGCACTTACGAGGGGGAGCCGGCGGCCCGGCCGGCCTCTTGCGAGGCAATCCAGTCAACCGGTTCGGAACTCTCCGCAACAGCGCGCACACACCACGGATTCGCGCACTCCCTTCACACCCGGTGTGAACCGAACCGCACTACTCTGTCCGCACCGAGTCACCGGGGGGCCATCCATGCAGCCCAACACACTCCTCGACGCGATCCTGGACGAGGCGGGAATCTCGCACGCGGGACTCGCCGCCCACGTGAACCAGGCGGGACGAGCCCGAGGGCTCGCGCTACGGTACGAACACACCGCCGTGGCACGGTGGTTGAAGGGCCAGCGGCCCCGGGGCCAGGTCCCCGACCTGATCTGCGAGGTGCTCGCGACCCGCCTGCACAGACCCGTCACCCTCGACGACATCGGCCTCGGTGTACCGGGCGAACCGTCCACCCCGCACGGCACCTCCCTCTCCGGCTTCGTCGAGCGGGCCACCGCCCTGTGGCGCTCCGACGAACAGCAGCGCCCGCACATCCTCGGCGCCCCCGCGGTCACCGGAACGCCCGCGGTGATGCCCGTGTGGGAGTGGGAGAACCCGCCCGAGGACGTCGACGTATCGCGCGGCGGCCGGCACCGGGTGAGCATGGCCGACATCGAGATGCTGCGCGCGGCCCGTGCCCACTACGAGCAGATGTACCGCAAGGCCGGCGGCGTCGCGACCCGCACCCGCATCGTCGGCTTCCTCAACTCGGAGACCGCGCCCCTGCTGCGCGGCAGCTACACAGACGCCACCGGCCGCCAACTGCACCGCGCCACCGGCGGGTTGGTGGCCATCGCGGGCATCTGCGCCTACGACTCCGACGCGCACGGACTCGCCCAGCGCTACTTCCATCAGGCCCTGCGGCTGGCAAAGGCCAGCAACGACAGGGGACTTGGCGCATACGTCATCGCGCTGCTCGTCAACCAGTCGTTGTTCATGCGGGAGTTCCGCCAGGCCGTCGCCTTCGCGGAGGCCGCGCTGCGGGCCGCCGGCCGGCAGATCACCCCCGCGCTCGCCTCCGACCTGTACGCGATGCAGGCGAAGGCGTACGCCCACCTCGGCGACGGCACGAGCGCCCTGTCCTGCATCCGGCGTGCCGAGCAGGCCGCCGAACGCATCCGGCGCGGATACGAACCCGACGAGACCGGCTATGTCCAGCCGGGCCTTGTGAACGTCCAGGTGGCGGAGGCGCTTCTCAGCCTCGGCGACCTGACGGCGGCGGGAGAACACGCCACCGCGGCCGTGGACACTCCGGCGCACGACCGGGGCCGGGTGCACCGGCTGGCCATGCTCAGCCAGATCGAACTGCGCCAGGGGAACGCCGACAAAGCGGTGGCCACGGCGGTGCAGATGGCCGAACAGGCACGAGGGATGGAGTCCCAGCGGCTGCGCGACAGACTCCGCGCGGTACGCGAGTACATGGTGCGCAGTGACTGCGCGGGTACCACCGAGGCCGCCGAACTCATCGACGGGGCACTGCGCGTACCGCTGTAGAGAGCGCCCTGGAAAGCGCCGTAGACCACAACACAGTCCCTGCTGCGATATTGCCACTTACTCGACGGAAGGTGGCAGAACCGTGCAGTGGACGAAACAGAACGAACAAACTGTGTACTCAAACCGCTGGTTCAGCGTCAATCTCGCGGATGTCGAACTACCCGACGGCCGGCACCTCGACCACTTCCTCATACGGCTGCGTCCGGTGGCCGTGGCGACGGTGGTCAACGAGGCGAACGAGGTTCTCCTGCTGTGGCGGCACCGTTTCATCACCGACAGCTGGGGATGGGAGCTCGCGGCCGGAGTCGTGGAGGACGGCGAGGACATCGCGCGCGCGGCCGCCAGGGAGCTGGAGGAAGAGACCGGCTGGCGGCCGGGGCCCCTGCACCACCTGATGAGCGTGGAACCGTCCAACGGGCTCACGGACGCCCGGCACCACATCTACTGGGCCGAGGAGGGCGAGTACACCGGACACCCCGTGGACGACTTCGAGTCGGACCGCAGGGAATGGGTGCCGCTCAAACTCGTACCCGACATGGTCGCCCGCGGGGAGGTCCCGGCCGCCAACATGGCGGCCGCGTTAATGCTGTTGCACCATTTGAGGAGCGCCCCGTAGGGGCGCGGGGAACTGCGCGACCAGCCACAATGGACCCGCAGCCAACTCACCGGCCTCCGAATGGGACGTCTAACGCCCCAGGACCTGCCAGGCCGTGACGACGAGTGCACCCACGGCGGTAAGTGCAGCAATAGCCGGCAGCGGCCACCTGGTGTGCTCAAGTGCAACGATGCGCGCGCTCAGATCGTCCAGTTCCTTGTCCGTCTCCTCGGTGCGATGACTGAGCAGGGCCAGCCCTCCCTCGACACGCGCGTACGCGACGTCGAGGCGGCGGCGTAACTCTGCGAGTTCTCCATGGACCACGGGATGCTCGGGGTCGGCGGTCACGGGTCCGCTCCTTTCCGTAGTCGGAACATCCCTTGCATGTGCATGAAGAGTCAACTCCCCTGGTGGACACCGGGGGAGAGTGTGCGGGCGGCATATGCGGGCCCGGCGCGCACACGGTGTGTGAATGGCGCGGGCCCGGCACTCCGAAGAGTGCCGGGCCCGCAACCGCCAAAGTATTACGGTGAGTTGCCGTGAGGGAAGTGCTCAGGCGTAGGTGTAGAACCCCGAGCCGGACTTACGGCCCAGCCGCCCCGCGTCGACCATGCGCTGGAGCAGCGGGGGAGCGGCGTACAGCGGTTCCTTGTACTCCTCGTACATCGAGAAGGCGACCGAGGCGACCGTGTCCAGGCCGATCAGGTCGGCCAGCTTCAGCGGGCCCATCGGGTGGGCGCAGCCGAGTTCCATGCCGTTGTCGATGTCCTCGCGGCTGGCGATGCCCGACTCGAACATCCGGATCGCGGACAGGAGATAGGGGATCAGCAGCGCGTTGACCACGAACCCGGAGCGGTCCTGCGCGCGGATCGCGTGCTTGCCGAGCGCCTTCTCGGCGAACAGCTGGGCGCGGCTGAGCGTGCCCTCGGAGGTGGTCAGCGCCGGGATCAGCTCGACGAGCTTCTGCACCGGCGCCGGGTTGAAGAAGTGGATGCCGATGACCTGGTCGGGGCGCGAGGTGGCGACCGCGAGCCGTACCAGCGGGATCGAGGAGGTGTTGGAGGCCAGGATCGCGTCGGGGCGGGTCACGACCTGGTCGAGCACCTGGAAGATCTCGGTCTTCACCTGCTCGTTCTCGACGACGGCCTCGATGACGAGGTCGCGGTCGGCGAACTCGCCGAGATCGGTGGTGAAGCTGAGCCGTGCCTGCGTCTCCGCCAGTTCCTCGGCGGTGATCTTGCCGCGCTCGGCGGCCTTGGCCAGCGAGTTGAACAGCCGGGTCCGGCCGATCTCCAGGGCCTCGCCGGTGGTCTCGGCGACCTTCACGTCCAGGCCGGAGCGGGCGCACACCTCGGCGATACCCGCGCCCATCTGGCCGCAGCCGACCACTCCGACGCGCGCAATGTCTCCCGCTGGGATGCCCGTCACATCGTCCCCTTCACTGCTCTGTCACTGTGTCGCAGGACCCCGTTGTTCGACGCCTGCTCCGATCGTGCACGTTACCCGCAAGTATCGATGATCGATCGCCGGGGTCGGGCATCCTGGGGCGCGGAGACGATCCGTGACAGCACGGATCCACAGGGTATGGGGGTGTGCAGATGGGGCGATTGTCACGTCGGGCGTTCGCGATGGCCGCGCTGTCGACGCTGGCCACGACGGGCAGCGCGGCGGCCGACACCGGGTACGTGCCGAGGCCGGCAGGGCGTCCGCGCGCGGTCACCGAGATGCGGGGCGTGTGGCTGGCGACGGTCGCCAACCGCGACTGGCCCTCCCGCCCGGGCCTCACCGCGGCGCAGCAGCGCACCGAACTGATCGCCCACCTCGACACCGCGGTCCGTGACCGCCTCAACACGGTGATCTTCCAAGTGCGGCCCACCGCCGACGCGTTGTGGCCCTCGCCGTACGAACCCTGGTCCCAGTACCTGACCGGCACCCAGGGCGTGGCCCCCGGCTGGGACCCGCTGAAGACGGCCGTGGACGAGGCGCATGTGCGGGGGCTGCAGCTGCATGCCTGGTTCAACCCGTACCGGATCGCCAACAACACCGACCTGACGAAGCTCGTCGCCTCGCACCCCGCGCGCAAGCACCCGGACTGGGTGGTGGCGTACGGCGGGAAGCTCTACTACAACCCCGGGTTGCCGCAGGTCCGCGCCTTCGTCGAGGACGCGATCCTCGACGCGGTGAGGAAGTACCCGGTCGACGGGGTCCACTTCGACGACTACTTCTACCCGTACCCGGTGGCAGGCCAGACCTTCGACGACGACGCGGCCTATGACAAGTACGGCGGCGGATTCGCCGACCGGGCCGCCTGGCGGCGCGACAACATCGACAAGCTGATCCGCGAGACCGCGGCCCGCATCCAGCGGATCCGCCCGGGCACGCGCTTCGGGATCAGCCCCTTCGGCGTGTGGCGCAACATCGCGACCGACCCGCGCGGCTCCGACACCCGGGCGGGGGTGCAGACGTACGACGACCTCTGCGCGGACACCCGCATGTGGGTGCGAGAGAACTGGATCGACTACATCGTCCCGCAGCTGTACTGGAACATCGGCTTCGCCGCCGCCGACTACGCGAAGCTGCTGCCCTGGTGGGCGGAGGTCGCGCGCGGCACGAAGACGCAGCTGTACGCAGGTGAGGCGCTGTACAAGGCGGGCGATCCGGCGCAGCCCGCGGCCTGGCAGGACCCGGCCGAACTGTCCCGGCACCTCACCC
Organism: Streptomyces sp. P5F9; assembly: GCF_057961495.1. Taxonomy (NCBI): domain Bacteria; kingdom Bacillati; phylum Actinomycetota; class Actinomycetes; order Kitasatosporales; family Streptomycetaceae; genus Streptomyces; species Streptomyces sp. P5F9. The sequence continues at coordinate 18,543 of NZ_JBXVPZ010000114.1, forward strand.
TCGCCGCCAAGTACCCGCAGGTCGGCGGGCATGTCTTCTTCGCCGCCCGGGACGTCGCGGTGGATCCGGTCGGCGCGATGGCGCGGGTGGTGGCCGACCACTACCAGCAGCCGGCGAAGCCCCCGCGCTGAACTACCGTTCCGCGTCCGGGTACTTGATGTCCTGGTGCTTGATCTCGCAGTCGGGGCCGGGCGACATCAGGGCCTCGTGCCCGTCGGGGAAGCGGACGCGGTAGGGCGGACCGCCCTCCGCGCCCATCACCTCGACGACTTCCGAGACCTGGTCGTGCTCGCCGACCACCCGGCCGTGCTGGACGAGCCGATCACCCACGGTCGCACGCATCTGCAGCGCCTCCTCTCCGAGTCCGGGAGCAGCGGTCCATGCCTGTCGATGCCCTTCGAGTCTACGGCGGCCCGCCCGGCCGGGACCGGGACGTGCACGCCTCTCAACTCCGGGCCCGCTGGGTGACGGCGATGCACACCAGCACCGCCGCCGCGGTGAGTGGAGCGGCCACGGTGAGGTGCTCGCCGAGCAGCAGGACCGACCACACCAGTGTGAGCAGCGGCTGGGCCAACTGCAACTGGCTGGCCTTCGGGACGCCGATGGCTGCCATGCCCCGGTACCAGACGACGAGCCCGAGGAACTGCGAACCGGCGGCGACCCACAGCAGCCCGGCCACGCTGTGCGCGGTGAACTGCGGGGTGTCGTACGACAGCGCGATCGCGGCGGCGGGCACGCTCAGCGGCAGGCACAGGACCAGTGCCCAGGCGATGACCTGCCAGCCGGGCATGACCCGGGCCAGCCGGCCGCCCTCGGTGTAGCCGGCCGCGCAGACCAGCAACGCGGCGAGGAGATACAGGTCGGCGGTGGTCACGGCGCCGCCGCTCTGCTGGACCGTGAAGGCGAGCACCGCGCCGGCACCCGCGAGCGCGGCCGTCCAGAAGGTGCGCGAGGGGCGGATGCCGGTGCGCAGCGCGGACAGGGCGGCGGTCGTCAGCGGCAGCAGACCGACAACCACCGCCGCGTGCGCGGTGGTCGACGTCTCCAGGGCGAGTGTGGTGAGCAGCGGGAAACCGGCCACCACTCCGGCGGCTACGACGGCCAGCCCGCCCCAGTGTTGGCGGCTGGGCACACGGACACGCAGCGCCAGCAGGCAGCCACCCGCGATGACCGCGGCGAGGACGCTGCGCACGGCCACCAACGACCAGGCGCCGAAGCCTTCCAGTCCCCAGGCGGTGGCGGGGAAGGTGAGGGAGAAGGCGATCACACCGAGCGCGGCCTGGACGGTACCGGCGCGGACTCCGAGCGCGGGAGCCGGTGCGGTGGGGATGGGGCTGGTGCTGACCGCTATCGGGCTCGGGGCAGTAGCGCTATCGTGTGCTCTCATGCAAGAGCGTAGCAGTGTCGGTGAACTGGCGAATCGCCTGCGACAGGAACTCAACCGCTACTCACCTGGTGGAAAGCTGCCGTCGAGCCGGGCGCTCGTCGAACGGTTCCGGGTGAGCCCCGTGACCGTCTCGCGCGCCCTCGCGCAGCTGGCCGCCGAGGGGCTGGTGGTCACCCGGCCCGGCGCCGGCGCGTTCCGGGCGACGCCCCGCCCCGCGACCGCCACCGCCTCGGGGGACACCTCCTGGCAGGAGGTTGCCCTCAGCGCCGACGGCACCGCCGACTTCGTCCCGCGCACGGTGGACGCGTCCGCGGTCCTGGCTACGCTGGCCGTCCCGCCGCCGGGCGTGATCGAGTTCAACGGCGGCTATCTGCACCCCTCCTTGCAGCCCGAGCGCGCGATGGCCGCGGCCCTGTCCCGGGCCGGCCGTCGCCCCGGCGCCTGGGGCCGGCCGCCGATGGAGGGCCTGCCGGAACTGCGCGAGTGGTTCGCACGCGGCATCGGCGGAGCGGTGACGGCCGCCGACGTCCTGGTCAGCGCGGGCGGCCAGACCGCCCTCACCACCGCACTGCGCGCTCTCGCACCTCCCGGCGCACCGGTCCTCGTCGAATCCCCCACGTATCCAGGCATGTTGGCGATCGCGCGGGCGGCGGGCCTGCGCCCGGTCCCGGTCCCGGTGGACGCGGACGGCGTGAAACCGCCCCTGCTCGCCGACGCGTTCCGCGCCACCGGCGCCCGGGTCTTCGTCTGCCAGCCCCTGTTCCAGAACCCGACCGGCGCGGTCCTCGCCCCCGCCCGCCGCGCGGAGGTCCTGCACATCGCCCGCGACGCGGCGGCGTTCGTCATCGAGGACGACTTCGTACGACGGCTGGTGCACGAGGACGCGGGCCCGCTGCCGCGCCCGCTCGCCGCCGACGACCCCGACGGAGTCGTCGTCCACGTCGGCTCGCTCACCAAGGCGACCTCGCCCAGCTTCCGGGTCAGCGCCCTCGCCGCGCACGGCCCGGTACTGGAACGCCTGCGCGCCATCCAGGTCGTCGACACGTTCTTCGTCCCCCGCCCGCTCCAGGAAGCGGCCCTGGAACTCGTCGGCTCCCCGGCCTGGCCCCGCCATCTCCGCGCGATCTCAACGGAGTTGAAGACCCGCCGCGACGCGATGACGACCGCCCTGCGCCTCGAACTCCCCGCCTTCTCCCTCCCGCACATCCCCTCCGGCGGCTACCACCTCTGGCTCCGCCTCCCGGAGGGCACGGACGAACACTCCTTGACGATCGCGGCCCTCCGCGCGGGCGTCTCGATCACCCCCGGCCGCCCCTACTTCAGCGCCGAACCCCCGGCCACCCACATCCGGTTGAGCTTCGCGGCGGTCGCGGGGACGGGGGAGATCGTGGAGGGCGTACGACGGCTCCGAACGGCCTGCGAGGAGGCGCTCTGACGCGGCGGCACTCTAGTCCTCAGGCACCGGCACCAGGGCGCCGGCGAACTCCAGGGAGGCGAACAGCTCCGGCGTCAGGCGCACGCCCGTGAGGCGATGGGCGAGCGTGACGCAGTAGGCCTGCATCAGCGGGGCATGTTGCGTCCGGAGCCAGGTGTAGTCGTCGGCGGTGGTCGTCCGTGTCATGTTCCAAAGCCTGCCACCCGCCACTGACAACGCCGGGGTCATGGGGAAAACCGCTCGACGCCGGGGTCCGTGGCCTGCGAGCCTCCCGCCATGAACGACATCCCGAGCCTTCCCGACGGCTATGAGTTCTCCGCCGACTCCGCCCGCGTCGACATCGACCGCACCCACCGGTGGCTGTCCACCGACGCCTACTGGGCGAAGGACCGGCCCCGCGAGAAGCACGAGCGCGCGGTCGCGTCCTCGATGAACTTCGGTGTGTACGACACGGCTTCGGGGGAGCAGGTGGCGTACGCGCGCGTGGTCACCGACCAGGCCGCGTTCGCGTGGCTGTGCGACGTGTACGTGGATCCGTCGGCGCGCGGCAAGGGCATCGGCACGGCCTTCGTCGGCACCGTGTGCGAGGAACTGCGGCCGTTCGGACTGCGGCGGATCCTGCTCGCCACGCACGACGCCCACGGGGTGTACGAGAAGCTCGGGTTCAAGCCACTGGAGCGGCCCGACCGGTGGATGGCCCGCATTTTCGAGTGAGTTGTCCGCCTGGTCCCGACCTCGACGTGAGGTTTCGCCCACCCTGGGTAACTCTCATCCGGCCCCCCTTGACCTGCGTACTTCGGCGGGATCACGATCGCCGCATGCAACTTCGGGTCACGTTCGTCGCCGCCGCGCGCAGCTCCCCGCTGCTCGCGGAGCGCTTCGAGGACGACCGCCCGCTGGACCAGGCGGGCTGGGACGAGGTCCAGCGCGCCGCCCCGGTCCTGCTGCCGCTGGCGGCGGCGGAACTGCGCTACTGCTCGCCGACCCCGCGCAGCCGGACCACCGGCGACGGCCTCGGTTACACCCCGCTGGTGCAACTCGCCCTGCGGGACTGCGACATGGGCCGCTGGCGCGGCCTGACCCTCGGCGAGGCGATGGCCCGCGAACCGGCCCTGGTCGACGCCTGGCTCGCCGACCCGCGCTCCACCCCGCACGGCGGCGAGTCCCTGCTGTCCTTCATCGCCCGCGTCGGCGGCTGGCTGGACACCCGCCCCGACGACGACGGCGGCCGCATTGTCGCCGTCGCCGAACCCTCCGTCATCCGCGCCGCGTTGGTCTACGCCCTCAAGGCACCCCCGTCGACCTACTGGAACTTCGACGTACGCCCGCTGTCGACAACCACGGTCACGGGGCATGCGGGGCGGTGGAACCTGCGGTTCGACGGTGCGGGGGTTCAGTCGAGGAGGGTGTAGGGAGGGGCGGTTTTTTTTGGGGGAGCACTGGAGATGGGTGGAGGCGTTGCGGCCAGCCTGCTCCTGCTCCTGCTCCCGCTCCTGCTCCAGCGCCGGCTGGTGCGAACTCCGCCCGGAGTCAGCCGGATTCGTAGCCGCTCGGCGGCATGCATGCGGCCCGGTTGGCTGCCGCCCAACCCAGGCCCGCGTATTTGATCCGAACTCCGCGGGAAACCGGCCGGGTTGGCCGATGCTCGGCCCACGCACACGAAGGCCGGCGCGTGCGTGGGACGGCACCAGCCGCTGCCCCCTGCATCCAGCCCGTGCTCACCCCGGCATCAACTCGGTCTGAATCCAGCCAAATTCGGCGATACCCAACCCCCGTCCCCACAGCCG